>SBBH01000217.1 GCA_005239795.1 Planctomycetales bacterium | reverse complement strand
GCGCGGCGGCGGAACTTCTTCTTTGCGAACGCCCTGCAGGGGTCCGGCCGGGCACGCTCGCCGGATGCGGGACGTGCCGCTCCTGCTTGCAGATGGCGGCGGGAACTTCCCCCGATTTTCTCTGGATCACTCCCCCGGCGGGGAAACGGTTCATCCCGGTGGGGGCGATCAAGGAGGAGTCCGCGAAACACGAGGAGGGGGAAAGGACGGGGGCCGGAGCGGCGCTCGACCGCTTCCTGTCGCTCACCTCTTACGGCGGCCGCGGGCGCGTGGTGGGGATCGATCCGGCTGGGTCCCTTGTGGAGGCGGCCGCCAATGCTCTTCTGAAGATGCTCGAGGAGCCTTCCCCGGGAACGACTTTCTTCCTTGTGGCCGACAGCGGCCGCGGGGTGCTCCCCACGATCCGCTCGCGCTGTCAGATTTTGAGGCTCCATCCCGTGAAGGCGCCGGCCCTGGCCGCCTGGCTTTCAAGGTATCTTGCGCTTCCGGATCCCCGCGCGCGCTTTCTGGCGGAGTTTTCAGGGGGCGCCCCGGGGACGGCCGTGCGCCTGGCCGCGCCGGAGGCGTTTAGCGCCCTGGCCGCGGCGGCCGGAATTCTCGCCGGGAAATGGAACGAACGCCCCGTCGAGGCGGCCGAGCAGCTCCGGGCCTGGGCCGAAGGGGCCAAAAAGGGGAAGGCCAAGGAAGACGCGCGCATGCGGTTGCGTCTCGCGCTCGAACTGCTTCTTTATGCTTGGGAGCCTGGGAACATCCTGGCGGACGTTCCAGAACTCTCGGGGCTCGCCTCGAAGCGACCCACGATGGCGGCGCAAGGGGCGGCCTGGCGCGGAGCGGTCTTGTGCGCCCTGCGGGATCTCGATGCGAACGTCTATCTACCGCTTGTCACGACGACGCTTTTTCTGCGTTTTTCGGGGCAGGCCCGCACCCTTAAGGTCAGCTGATCTCAACAGCCAACTCGCTCCCCGCAGGGAGTTCGGTAAATTCCATGGGACAGCCGGCGAATCCCGCGAGATCCGCCGCCAGGGGGAGGACTTTGGCGCGGCGGTCCGCGTCGAGGCGTACGACGATGTTCCGGAAAGGGTCCTTGACGCCGCGCTGGGCCCGTTCGGTCTTCTCCCGGCGCAGTTTCCCCAGGATCGCGATCTCGAGGTCGAACGGCTCCGTGGAGGCGGGAAGGTTGACCTCTTTCCATTCGGAGGGGATGGGCCAGGGGGCGGCATGGATCGAGCCTGTTTTTTTGGGGGTCGTCCGCCACAGCTCTTCGGTGACAAAAGGGACAAACGGGGCGAAGAGCCTCAGTTGGACCGAGAGCGCCAGCTCCAGTGTCGCCAGGGCTGACGCGCGCGTGGCCGCGGGTGTGTCGGCATACAGCCGGTGCTTCACGATCTCGATATAGTTGTCACAAAAGTCCTGCCAGAAAAACTCTTCGGCCGCCTCGAGGGCGTCGGCATACTCGAAGGCGGCGAAGGCGCGGTCTGAGCGTTCGACGGTCCGCGCGAGGCGGGCCACGACAAGCCGGTCCTGCAGGGTCGTGATCCGCCCTGCTCCGCGCGGCTCGGTCGATTCCTTCAGGCGGTCGCGTACGAAGCGCGCCGCGTTGAAAAGCTTCGTCGTGAGGCGGCCGCCGTTCGCCATGATCTTCTCGTCGAAAGCGGTGTCGGTCCCCAGGCGCGCCCGCGCCGCCCAGTACCGCACGCCGTCGGCCGAGTGCTTGTCGAGGAGGTCCATGGGGGTGACGACATTTCCCTTGGATTTGGACATCTTTTTTCGGTCGGGGTCGAGGATCCATCCGCTCACGACGACGTTCTTCCAAGGGATGTCGTCATCGTGAAGAAGGGCCTTCACGATCGTGTAAAAAGCCCAGGTCCGTATGATCTCGTGGCTTTGGGGGCGGATCTCCATCGGGAAGAGTTTTTTGTGGTGCGCGGGGTCGGTCCGCCACCCCGTGGCGATCTGCGGCGTCAGCGAGCTCGTGAACCAGGTGTCGAAGACGTCTGGTTCGCCCGCGAAGCCGCCCGGCTTTCCGCGCTGTGCCTCGTCGCGCCCCGGCGGCGCGCTCGAGAGGGGGTCGACCGGAAGGCTCGGAAGCGCGGCCAGAATCGGCCGCTCGTATTGAAGGCGGCCGTCCCCGTCGAGAGGGTACCAGACCGGGAACGGCACGCCGAAAAAGCGCTGGCGGCTGATGCACCAATCGAGATTCAGCCCCTCGACCCAGTTTTCGTAGCGTTTGCGCATGAAGTCGGGGTGCCATTGGATCTTCCGCCCCTGGGCCAGAAGCTGTTCCTTCTTATCGAGGATCCGCACGAACCACTGGCGGGTGGTGAGGATCTCGAGCGGTTTGTCCCCTTTTTCGTAGTACTTAACGGGGTGGGTGATGGGCTCCGGAGGTTTTACCAGAGGTGCTTGGCCGTCTTCCTCAGGCTGTTTGAGGAGTTCGCCGATGAGCTTGCGGGCTTCGGTGATCGATTTTCCCTCAATGAATTGATG
The DNA here is from genome assembly GCA_005239795.1 of Planctomycetales bacterium. Taxonomy (GTDB): domain Bacteria; phylum Planctomycetota; class SBBH01; order SBBH01; family SBBH01; genus SBBH01. Next base: position 13,558 of record SBBH01000217.1, on the reverse strand, counting down.
ACATTCTCGGGCGTGCGCCAGGTCGCGGCTCTGCCCCGAGAAGGGAGCGATTCGGCCCGTGCGATCTACGATCTGGCGGAGCGGAAGCTTGAACTCGCGCCACCAGGCGACATCGGTGAAGTCGCCGAAGGTGCAGACCATGACGGCGCCGGTTCCCTTTTCAGGGTCCACCTTGTCGCTTGAGTAAATCGGTACCGCAACACGGTAGAGGGGGGTCGATACCTTGGTCTTTTCGGTGACGAGATGACGGTAGCGATTGTCGTCGGGATGCACCACGACTGCTATACAGGCTCCTAGCAGTTCAGGGCGTGTTGTGGCAATCAGGAGCTGTCCCGGCTTCCCTACTAGACGGAAGCGCAGGGTGTGAAAGAGGCCGGGCGTCGGGCGGTCCTCCACCTCGGCCTGCGCGACGGCGGTGCGGAAGGTGACGTCCCAGAGGTTGGGGGATTCGATCGAGTAGACATGCCCCTTGGCATAGAGGTCGAGGAAGCTCTCCTGCGCGGCGCGCCGGCAACGCTCGTCGATCGTGGCGTACTCGAGGCGCCAGTCGACCGAGAGCCCGAGGCGCTCCCAGAGCGCTTTGTAGACCTTCTCGTCTTCTCGGGTGGCCCGTCCGCAGAGTTCGATGAAATTCCGGCGCGAGATGACGCGGATTTTTGCACCGCCCGGCTCAATCGAAAGTGCCGGCTCGTACGGCAGGTTCGGATCGCACCGGACATTGAAGATGTTTTGGACGCGCCGCTCGGTGGGCAGGCCGTTGTCGTCCCATCCCATCGGATAGAAGATTCCGAGTCCCGCCATCCGGCGCTGGCGCACGAGGATGTCCTGGTGGGTGTAGGAGAAGACGTGCCCGAGGTGCAGGGACCCGCTCACCGTGGGCGGGGGGGTGTCGACCGAAAAGTTGGCGCTTCGCTCCGGCAGGATCCGCGCGGCGTACAGACCCGAGGCGGCCCAGTTGGCGCGCCAAGCTTTCTCAGCGCGCGCGGCGTCATATCTTTCCTTTTCTTGGGCCTGGGGGGAAGGGGGGGGCGTGTCGGCCATGGGCCGGGATTGTATCGGCCCTGGGAGTTTCAGGCGACGCTCGGCGCCGAAAAGGGCGCGCCTGCGCTTTGTTTGGGGAGGTGCCATTGCCCGGCGACGTGGACGCGTCTCAAGTGCGCCGAGGCGATCGCCGCCCACCGGCGCATCTGGGCCGTGTCGGGCGCCGCCGCTGAGGCGGAGCGCGACGCCGGCTGGATAAAGAAGGGAATGGCGTCTGAGCGCGCCGCCACGAGCCTGGCCGCCCGCTCGATCTCCTCGTCGGAGGTGCGGGAGTTCACCACGGCTTTCACAAAGGTTCGCGGGGGAAGCGCCGCCGCCAGGAACGCCGCGTGTTCCTTCCAGCGGGGCCGTTCTTCCGCGGCCGACGGGATCTTGACGTCGGCCGCGACGATGTCGAAAAGGGATGCGATCCGCGCGAAGCGGTCGGCGTAGATCCCCGCCGTCTCGAGGTAGGTCGAAAATCCGGCCTGCTTCAGGCGCCCGGCCAGCTCTCCCGTCCAATGATCCTGCGCGAGCGGTTCGCCGCCGGTGATCGAGACGGAGTGCACGCCCCCCGCGCGGCGCGCCAGGCGCTCGACCTGCAGAAGTGTCCAGTGGATCGTCACAGGGTTCGGGGATGTCAGGATCTCCCGCTCGTCATATTCGCCGGCCAGATGCACGGCGCAGGCGGGGGTCTTGACGAGCGATTCCGGCGTGTCGCAATAGGCGCAGCGCAGGGGGCACCCCGCGGTCCGGACGAACACCTGCGGCGCGCCGGCGTGGAGTCCTTCCCCCTGCCAGCCGAAGAAGATTTCAGAGAGGTACATGGGGTTCCCACTCCCCGGTTCCCAGTCTCCAGTTGCTTAACCAGCGACGAGGGACAGGGGCCCGGTGACTGTTTTTCGTCTTAAGCCGTTGCCGCCGCACCCGCTTGCTGCTCGTACCACTCCCAGTGGCCGGTCTCCGAGAGCGCCCGCTTGAAACGCAGGCAGGACTCGCAGTGCCAGCAGTGGGCGTCGCCCCCCTCGTAGCAGGACCAGACGAGCTCGATCGGAGCGCCGATCTCGCGGCCGAGGTTGACGATCTGCCGCTTGTCGAGGTCCACCGTGTAGGAGCGCACCGAGGGCTTGTCCTGGGTCGAGAGGGCGAGCGAGGCGTTGACGGCATCCAGATACTCTGAGGAGTTGTCGGGGAAGGAGGCAGCCTCTTCCTTGTTGAATCCCGTGATGATCAGCTCACAGCCGTACGTTTCCGCATAGGCGGCGGCGACATTGAGAAAAATGCCGTTGCGGTTGGGAACCCAGACCGCTTTGGCCGTGAAGGCGCATTTGGCGGCGTCATCGAGATCCGTCGGATCTGGGTGTGGCAGGGGCTTGTCGATGTCCACCAGGGCGCTTTTGGTGATATCGGCGAGCCAATCGAGCCTGACCACCTCGTGGGGGAGGCCCAGTTGCTTGGCGATCGCCTCGGCGGCGCGCGTCTCACACCAGCCGGCGCGGTGGCCGTAATCGAACGTCAGGACGCGTTGGATCTCGGTGTCGCGCGCGGCGAGCTTGACGTTGACGGTGGAATCCAGACCTCCCGACAAGAGCACGATCGACTTCATATGGATCTCCTTGTTAAAAAGGGACTGTCGAACAGCCTATCCTAGGGGAAACCCCCTGGGGGATGCCAGAGAAATGCTTGCGATCGTGATAGGATGCCCGTTATGGGGTTGGCGCGGGTGCTGGCGGTCGTCCTGGCGGGGGTCGCGGCAGGAGGGGGATGTGCCCGGCGCAACGCTGACCCCTTGGACGATCTCTTGGGGAGGCTCTCCAAGCAGGCCCGCTTCCTGCGGTGTTTTTCGATGGTGTTCTCAGAGGAAAAAAAACTTCCGGGGATCGGGAGGCCCGTCGTGGTCAATGGGACGCTGTGGGGAAAGGTCGACGCCGACGGATTGTGGCTGCGTTTGGAGGCCGATTTTCCCCGACCTTCTTCGATCTTGATCTCCCCGCGGGATGTCCGGATTTTCTCGCCGGTCGAGCGGCAGTGCGAGATCGCCCCGCTGGAACGCGCGCCCGATTTCGCGGGGCTCGTGCGGGGTTTTTTTCTGCTGTATGGGGCCTCCCGCGAGGAATTGGAGCGCGATTTCGAGATCCGCCTGGCCGAGGCAGAAGAGGGGGGGCGGATCGAAGCCCAGATCACCCCGAGAAGTGCCGCGTGGCCTTTTTTAAGCGGTCCTCTTCGGGTCGCGTGGCGCGCGTCCGACGCGGTCTTGTCGGAGGTGCGGTTTGCGACGGCGGATGGAGAGGAGTATCGGTGGATCTTCACGGGACACGCCTATCAGGGGGAGCCGCCAGGGGGATTCGCCCTGCATGTGCCTCCGGGCGTCCAGACGGTGGATCTGACCGAGCTCGAGGGGCGATAAGCATCCTTTAAAAAGAGCAATTCGATTTTGTCTGGCCGCCCGGCGTGTGTAGAATCCTGCCGTCGACATTAAGGAACTTTGGAAAGGGGGAGAGCGGTGAGGCCAGGGAACCCGATCAAGACAGGTCTTTTGCTGACACTGTTGTCTGTTGCTGCTGCGGGGTGCCGCGATACCCGCTACTGGGGTGAGATGTGGCCCAATGAGAGCCACGCCGACCGCGGCCGGTTTGGAAAATACACCTACGAGATCACCCATAATGACCTGGATCCGAAGGAGTATGCCCCCTGCACGGTTCAGGATCTCCAGAGCAAGCCCGACTCGTGGGTTGACAAGCCGATCACCCTACAGGGGATTTTTGATACCCCCCATGGCCAGGCTCTCTCGTTCCACACGCGCTACACCGCGGGGAGCCACCAGGGGTTTACCGTCTGGGCGCCCGATGCCCGCCTCTGGGTCCCTTCGGAACGTGATAAGGGGCATCCGTACTTTTTTGTTCTGAGAGGTTCCCCCATCATCGGGGACATTGAGGGTCTTCCTCCCTATCAGCCGGTCGTGATCTACGGCCGCGGGACGGACAAGATCGGGCAGGGACTCTGCGTCGATGTCGAGCGGATCGAGTCCTTGTCTGGAGCGCGTTATACAGATGACGCCTTGTGGGCCATCAAGACGGGCGACGACGCGGCCGCGCAGGGCGATTGGGCGGTCGCGCGGAGCGCCTACAAGAAAGCCGCCGGGATTTCGATGCCGGACGCGGGGCTTTCAGCGGTCTTTTCCGGATGGGCGGACGCCGCGGAGCGCCAAGACGCTTGGCCTGAGGCGGCCCAGGCGTACGATCAGGCTTGCCTCTATGACGAGGCGAGTTGGCAAAAAGCTTGGGGGGCCGGGCGCTGTCACATGATGACGGAAACATGGGCGACGGCCGCCGACCACCTGGAGCGCTGCGAGAAACTTTTGCCGCCCCAGGAAGGCGAAGTCGACCCCGCGGTGCGCCGGGGAATCCGCTTGAGCTTGGCAACCGCCCATGCGTCGGCCGGGCATTTCCGGGCGGCCTTCGATCTTTTTGAGAAGCTGTTGGCCGAGAACGACGGCGATGGCGTCGCTCTGAACAACTATGCCTATGCGCTTCTTTCCTCCGGGAAGTCTGGGAAGGATGCTTCGAAGGCGCTGGCGATGGCCCGCCGCGCCGCCGACATCCTGGGCGAGAAAATCCATGTCCTCTCCACGCTGGGATGGGCGCAGCTCGAGAGCGGGAATGGCGCCGAGGCGGCCTCCGTTTTGGGGAAGGCCCATGCCATGGATTCCGCGGACGCCGAGATCGCTTTCCGCTATGCCCAGGCCTTGGTGCGCACGGGAAGACCCGTGCATGCCCGGGCGATCCTGGTGCAGATTGTCAAAACGCCCTCCCGCTTTAGCGGCAGGGCGAACGAACTCATCGCGGCGATCGACAGCGAGGAGCGCAAGCTCCTCCAGGTGAATTGACGCGGCGTCGTGGTCTCCTACGACGAGTTTTCTAAGCTCGAGCTTCGCGTCGGGAAGATCCTGTCCGTCGAGCCGCATCCCAATGCGGATCGACTCTATTGCTTGAAGGTGGATCTGGGAGGGGACGTCCGCCAGCTCGTGGCCGGGATCCGGCCCGCGTATCCGGAGCCGGCTTTTCTCGTGGGACGCCTCGTCGCGGTTGTCGCCAATCTCGAACCCGCGACGATTCGGGGCGTCGCGAGCCAGGGGATGATCCTCGCGGCCGACGATGGCCAGACGATCGCCATCCTCTCGCCTGAGCGTGCTGTCGCCCCGGGCGCCAAGATTCGCTAACCCAGTTGCGCGCGCGTGTCTCTTGCGCTCGCAGGTCCGGCATCTTAGCGCTTTGTGCCGTCCGCGACACAAACGGAAGCTTCTCCAGTACTCAGTCCTTGGCGTTTTTCCTATACTTTGGTTTCGTGAACCTAGCGATCGTCGGGGCTGGCTATGTAGGGCTTGTGACGGGCGTCTGTTTCGCCGCGAAAGGCCATCGCGTCGTTGCCACCGACAAGAATCTCGACAAGATCAAGAGTCTCCAGGCGGGGAAGATCCCGATCTACGAGCCGGGGCTCGAGGATCTCCTGAAGGAGGTCGTGCGCGCCAAGAAGATCTCCTTCACGGAAGATTTGGGGGAAGCGGTCCGCGCGGCGGACGTGGTTTTTCTGTGTGTCGACACGCCTCCCCAGGAAAACGGTATGGCCGATCTTTCGTCTGTTGAGTCGGCCTCCCGGCAGATCGCCAAGCACCTCGCTGGCTACAAGGTGATCGTGGAGAAGAGCACCGTCCCCGTCAAAACCGGCGAGCGGGTAGGGCGCACCCTCGAAAAGTACTGCCCGGCGGGGGTCTCCTTCGACGTCGTCAGCAACCCCGAGTTCTTGCGGGAGGGGGCGGCTGTGCAGGACGCCCTGAATCCTGACCGGATCGTGGTGGGGACCCAGTCGGAGAAGGCCCGCCAGGTGATGCGGGAGCTCTACGCCGGGTACGCCGCGCCCATCCTCTTCACCGACATCAAGAGCGCCGAGATGATCAAGCATGCCGCCAACGCCTTTCTCGCCATGAAGATCTCCTTCGTGAACGCGGTGGCGCAGATCTGCGAGCTTGCGGGCGCCGACATCAGCCAGGTGGCCCAGGGGATCGGTCTCGATAAGCGGATCGGGTCGAGCTTCCTCAATGCCGGGATCGGCTACGGAGGGTCGTGCTTTCCCAAGGATGTCGACGCCTTCGCCCGGATCGCCCAGGAGCTGGGGTATCCCTTCCGCCTGCTCTCCGAGGTCCAGGAGATCAACCGGTTCCAGCGCCAGCACTTCATCCGGAAGATCGAGGATGAACTGTGGGTCGTGAAGGACAAGGAGGTGGGGATCCTCGGTATCGCCTTCAAGCCCGACACCGACGACATCCGGGAGGCGCCGTTTCTCACCATCGCTGAGGCGCTGATGAATAAGGGAGCCAAGATTCGCGCCTACGACCCCAAGGCTGCCGAGAACGCCCGGAAGCTCCTGCCGTCTGTGCGCTACGTGGAGACCCCCTACGCGGCGGCCGAGGGGGCCGATTGCCTTGTCATCGTCACGGAGTGGAAAGAATTCAAGGATCTGGATCTGGCCCGCATCCAGAAGTCGATGGCGCATCCCACCGTCATCGACGGCCGCAATCTCTTCCCGCCCGAGCGCATGAAGGAGCTGGGGTTCGTCTACCGGAGCGTGGGGCGATGATCAGCCATGGGCCATGTGTCATGAGCCATGAGATGAAACGGCAGTGCTCATGGCCCGTGGCTTATGGCTCACAGCGGCAAGTACCCTGGCCGTTATGAGGCGCGCGGTCTACCCCGGCACGTTCGATCCAGTCACCTACGGCCATCTCGACATCATCCGCCGGGGGGTGAGGCTCGCGGACGAACTCGTGGTGGCGGTTGCCACCAATGTCGAGAAGGCGCCTCTTTTCACGCTTGAAGAGCGCCTCGCGATGCTCCGCGAGGCCACCAAGGGAATGCCCCGCCTTGCGATCGGCCGCTTCGAGGGGATGACGGTGGATGCTGTGAAGAAGCTGAAGGCAACCGTAATCCTGCGCGGAATCCGCACCGTGGCCGATTTCGAGAACGAGTTCCAGATGGCGCTCACGAACCGACTCCTGGCGCCCAACCTCGAGACGATCTTCGTCATGGCGAGCCAAGAGTATTCCTTCTTGTCGTCGCGGCTCATCAAGGAGACGGCGTCCCTGGGGGGGGATCTGGCGCATTTCGTCCCGCCGACGGTGGAAAAGCGCCTGCGGGCAAAATTTCGCAAGCGTAAGGGGCCGTGCGGAAATAATTTATATCTTTGATGGAAGGGTTCACGGGACATGAACGAACATTGCCGAGATCTTGCACGAGAGGGCATTTTTATCTCACCCTTTTCCGCACGGTCCCTTATATGGGATTCGTGCGAAAAAAAGGAACGAAAAGACGACAGAATCGCAATGGCCCATTGCAACAGAATCAATAAGTTATTTTCGCGCGAATCCAAGGAACCCTTTTGCCACGCTCAGGTTATACTCTGGTTATGGCCGCGCGCTGGCTCTGCCTGGTTCTCGCTTTGATCGTCCTTTTCCCCTTTTGCGGGGGGGCCTGTCCGGTCGAATGCTGCCCGGACACGCACCAGGACGCGGGGGGGCAAGATCATGAGCAGGGAGCGTGCGGCGACTGCTTCTGCTTGAAGGTGGTCGAGCGCCCCGATGCGCAGACTTTTTTCTTTTTTCTGGCGGGAACGGTCCCGCCTCTTTCGATCGAAAGTCCCTCTGTTTCTAGAGAGGTTTTTCTCCATCCGCGTTTCGAGGGTTCCTCGCTGCCGCGGTTTCTTCCCCCGTTTCTGACCCAGCACGCCTTTCTGTTGTAACCGTCCCTCTTTTCGTCCAGCGTAGAGAGGTTTTTAAGTCCTCGGACGAAGGAGGGATTATGCGTGCGTGGCGGGGAGAGGGTGTGTTAAAGCATGTTGTGGCGGCCTGCGGGGCGCCTGCGGCACTTCTTTTGATTGGTTGCGAAAGTTATAGATCCCGTCCGCTGGTGCCGGGCGAGATCATTCCTGCCGTCGCCCGCGAACGGACGCTCCCGGACGAGGAGGGGATCGGGGCGCCGTTCACCTTCACGCGGGCCGCGGAGCTCCTTGCGCGCTATGGGCCGGCTCTCAAGGAAGCCCGCGCGGAGCACGAGACGGCGCTGGCGCGAGCCCGTGTGAAGACGCCGCTTTCGAATCCGACGCTTGAGGTCGGTCCCCAGTATGGTTTCGGCTCGGATCTGGACGCTCACCGCCTCCAGCCGTTCGGTTCGATCGGTTTTGCGATTCCGACGGCGCCAAAGCGCGCGCGCCAGGACGAGATGAACCGGCTTGCCGCCGATCTTGCGGCGGTTGAACTCGCCGCGCGCCATCGGGAAGCGTTCCTGGATCTCCGGCGGCTCTACGCCCGGTGGGCGCTCGCGGGAAGCCGGCTCGCGGCGCGCACGGAGGCGTCGGAGGCCGCCGCACGGGCCGTGGCTGCGGCCCATACGTTCGCGGAAGCCGGTTTCGCCACGGCGCTTGATGCCGGGCTTCTGGAGTTGGAAGCCTCCCGCATGCAGGCTGAAACGCTCGCGGCGCGCCGAGAGATCGCGGCGGCCCAGGGGGAGATGTCCGCGCTCATCGGCATCCACGCGGATCGTTTCCAGGCGCCCTCTGGAGCTCTGCTTCCTACCGTTCCCGACGCCGTACCGGACTTGGAGGCGCTCACGACGCTCCTCATTGCCAACCATCCAGCGTTGGCGAGGCTCCGGGCGCGTTATGACGTGGCGGAAGGGGCTTTGCGCCTGGAGATCGCCAGGCAGTATCCGGACTTTCAGTTTGGCCCCTCGGGCGCTGGCGATCCGGGCGAGCGGAAGACCGTGCTAGGACTCTCCCTCGGCGTGGCGCTTCCTCTTTTTGATCGAAACCAGCAGGGGATTGCGGAGGTCGGACAGCGCCGGGAGGAAGTCCGCGCGAAATTCGAGGCGGCCGCGAACCGGGCGCTGGCGGCGCTCGACGGCGCCCGCTGGGAACTTCGGCTTGCCGAGGAGCGTTGGCGGATGGTGACGAGTCTCTTCCTGCCGAAAGCCGAGGCGAACCTCGAGACGGCGCGGAAATTCCGCGACGCGGGGGCGATCGACGCGCTGCGTTTCCTGGAGGTGGAGCGCGCTCTGCGCGCCGTCCGGATCGAGGCGTTGGACGCCGAGCGGGCGGTCCGGGAGGCCTGGGTGGGGCTCGAGCAGGCGGTTGGCTTTCCCTTGATCCGGTTTCCCGGGGAGCCCGGGGAATGAGGAGGAAACCATGATGACGCGGCACGCGGGGACGATCGCTTTGTGTTTGGGGCTTACGGTCCTGGGAATGGCCGGCGGCTGGGTCGCCGCCCGGCAGGCGCAATCGAAAGTCGGTCGTTCGGGTCACGGCCATGCCCACGGGGAGACGGAAAGCCGTCCCGGCACCGGCACGCCGGCGCTCTCCCCTCAAGCACTTCGGAATCTCGGGATCACGCTGGCGCCGATCGAGGAGACGGTCTTTGTGAAGTATCAGTCGGTCCCGGCCGTGATCGAAGACGCCCCGACAGCCGCGCAGCCGCTCTACGCTCCAATCGGGGGACGGGTCACGGAGATTCGTTTCGCCCCGGCATCCCTGGTGCCGGCGGGGGCGCCGATCGTGGCGGTGACGCTGGACCGGACGGTCGAGGTCCGAGCCCCGGAGATTCCGGACGTTCCGGACTGGGATCTTGAGGTCCTCGCGGCCAGGCTCGGCCAAAAGATCGAGGCCGGCCAGGTCCTGGGCGTTCTGCGCAATCCCCGGCGGCTGATGCTCCGTTCGGAGCCGGTCGGGGGGGAGATCAGCGGCATCCTCTCCGCCCTGGGCCGGGAGTCGCGCCTCTTGGCACTTCCCCTGGTGGCGGGGGCGGGCCCGGTTCTCGAAGGGCTCCGGATCTCCCACATCACAAGCGATGCGGAGGGGCATGGGGAGGTTGCCTATCTTCCGGTGGAGAACGCGCCACTCCATGTGGTCGGGGAAGGGACCGGCCGGACCCGCACCTGGCAGCTGCGGCCGGGACAGCGGTACATGCTTCGGGTTCCCGCGGAGACGATGGAGGCGGTGTATGTCGTTCCCAGCGGCGCGGTCACGGACGACGGCCCCGACACGGTGGTTTTCCTCGAGGATGGCGAATCGTTCAAGGCCGCCAAGGTGGTCGTGCGCTATTGGGACGATGAGACGGCGGTCCTCGACGCGCGCCACTCAGATCTTTTTCCCGGGGATGCGGTGGTCCAGAACAACGCCTTCGCTCTGGGACTGGCGCTCAAGGCGGGCGCTCCAGCCGCGGATCCACACGCGGGGCACACGCACTAAAGGCGCCAGATGTTGAACCGGATCATCGCCTTCTCCCTCAGGAACCGCCTCCTGGTGCTTGTCGCGGCCGTCGCCGTCGCCGGGTGCGGCCTCTGGACGGCGCTCCGGATGCCGATCGACGTCCTGCCGGACCTGAACCGTCCCACCGTGACGATCCTCGCCGAGGCCCACGCGATGGTGCCGGAGGACGTGGAGCGCCTCGTGACGCTCCCTCTGGAACAGGCTGTGAATGGCGCCACCGGCGTGACGCGCGTCCGTTCCGCGTCCGGGCTGGGCCTGGCCGTCATCCACGTGGAGTTCGGCTGGGAGACGGAGATCTTCCGGAACCGTCAGATCGTGCAGGAGAAACTGCAGTTGGCGCAGTCGAAGCTCCCCCCTGACGTCCAGGTCCAGATGGCCCCGATCGCCAGCATCATGGGGCAGGTCCAGATCATCGGTTTCCAGAGCCAGCGCGGCGAGACGGACGTTTCCGAGATCCGGGCCCTGGTGGATCAGATCGTGAAGCCCCGCCTCCTGTCCGTGAGCGGCGTCGCCCAGGTGATCTCGATCGGCGGGGCGGCGCGCCAGATGCAGGTCGTCGTGGACGCTGATCGAATGCGGGCTTTCGACGTGACGATCGAGGAGGTTGCCGAGGCGGTCCGGAACGCCAACCTCAACGCCGCAGGGGGGGTCCTCGCGATCGGCGCCAAGGGGCCCGCAGTCACGGTGACAGGCCGCGTCGAAGAGGAGCGCCAGATGGCCAGGTCCGTCGTCCGGGCCGACCCGATCCGTCCGGTCCGGATCGAAGATGTGGCGGAGGTTCGGTTCGGGCCGGCGGCGATCCGCACGGGCGAGGCGGGGGTCAACGCCAAGCCGGGGGTGATCTCCACGATCTTCAAACAGCCCGGCGTGGACACCGTGGATCTGACGCGGCGCGTCAACGCGGAGCTCGCGTCGATCCAGGCGTCCCTTCCCGGGGATATCCTTGTCGTCAACGATCTCTTCCAGCAGGCCCAGTTCATCCGCCGCGCGGTCGGGAACGTCGAAAGCGCCGTCCGGGACGGGGCGCTTCTGGTCGTCGTCGTCCTCTTCCTGTTCCTTCTCAATTTCCGGACGACCTTCATCACGCTCACGGCGATCCCGCTCTCGGTCGCCGTCACGGCGATCGTTTTTTCGCTGATGGGGCTCTCGATCAACACGATGACGCTGGGAGGGCTGGCGGTGGCCGTGGGCGCCCTGGTGGACGACGCAATCGTCGATGTCGAAAATGTCTTCCGGCGCCTGCGCGGGAACACCGCTTCAGGCCGGCGAAAGGATCCCCTGCGGGTCGTCTTCGAGGCCTCCAGCGAAGTCCGCAACCCCATCCTGATCGGGACGCTCCTCGTGGTGGTCGTCTACCTGCCGCTTTTTTCCCTGACGGGTTTGGAGGGGCGCCTCTTCACCCCTATCGGCCTGGCCTACATCGTGAGCACGCTGGCGTCCCTGGCGGTTTCCCTCACCGTCACGCCGGTTCTCTGTCATTACCTTCTGAGCGGGTCGTTCCTGTCTCGACGGACGGAGGACGGTTGGCTGGTGCGAAAACTCAAAAAAGCCGCCGGCCACGCCATCCGCTTCGGCATGGAACATCCAGCCAGGATCCTGGGCGCGCTTGCGAGCGTGGTCCTGGTGGGGGTCGTGCTCTTGGCGACGCGCGGGTCGGAGTTCCTCCCCCCTTTCAATGAGGGGGCTTGGCAGGTCAACCTTGTCCTGCCGCCTGGGACGGGGCTTGCGGCTTCGGATGCCTACGCCCGGCGCATGGATGAGGTTGTGATGAGCATCCGGGGCGTCAAGAACGTGGGGCGGCGCACAGGACGCGCGGAGGGGGACGAGCATGCCGAGGGGGCGAACACCACCGAGTCGATTGTGACGATTGACCCGGCGGCGGGGCGCAGACGGGACGAGGTCCGGGACGAGATCCAGAGACGCCTGGAGGAGGAATTTCCGGGGGTGGCCATTTCCGTGGAACAGCCGTTGGCGCATCTCTTGAGCCATCTCCTCTCAGGCGTGAACGCCCAGGTGGCGATCAAGGTGTTCGGGCCGGATCTGGATCTCTTGCGGGACGTCTCCGGCAGGATCGAATCCGCGATCCGGGAGATTCCGGGCGTCGTCGGACTTCACGTCCAGCCGATGACCTTCGTGGATCAGGTGACGGTCGCGCCGCGGCGCGACCGGATGGCGGCCGCAGGGCTCACGGTGCGACAGATCGCCGAGACAATCGAGCTGGGCGGGGGCGGGGAGGAGATCGGCCGGATCACCGCGGGGCAGGTCGGCTATCCGATCGTGGTGCGCCTGGCGGCCAAGGACAGGAAGAGCCTCCAGAGCCTGCGCGACCTCCAGCTACGCGCCCCGGACAAGGGGCGCATCCTCGTTTCCGACGTGGCGGAGGTGTCGCTCGTCAAGACGCCGAACAACATCAACCGCGAGAACGCCTCCCGGCGCGCCGTGGTCCAGCACAACGTTTCCGGGCGCTCCCTGGGCGAGGTGGTTGCCGACGTGGAACGGGCGATCGAGCCCATTCGGAAAAGCCTCGCGGCGACGCCCGGGTATTCCATCCGCCTGAGCGGGCAGTTCGAGGCGCAGGCCGAGGCCGAGCGCAGGATCGTCATCTTGAGCGGCGTGGCGCTCGCCGCGATGTTCCTGATCCTCTTCGCGCACTTCCGCTCGGTGAACTTGAGCCTCCAGGTTTTGGCGAGTATTCCGATGGCCTTCGTTGGGGCGGCCGCCTGGATCGTCGCGAGTCAGCAGACCCTGTCGGTGGCCACCCTGGTGGGGCTCGTTTCCCTGGGGGGGATCGCGGCGCGGAACGCCATCCTGCTTCTCGACCACTACCTTCACCTCATGCGGGAGGAGGGAGAATCCTTCGGACCCGGCCTCATCATCCGGGCGGGACAGGAGCGGATGGTGCCGGTCTTGATGACGGCGCTGGCAAGTGGGATTGCGCTCATCCCCCTGGCCTTGGCCCCGGACGAGCCCGGCCGCGAGATCCTGTATCCGGTCGCGACGGTGATCATCGGGGGACTTGTTTCCTCCACGCTTTTGGATTTTCTGGTGACACCGGGGCTTTTCCTGGCGTTCGGGAAAAAAGACGCCCAGCGCCTGGCGGCGCACCCCCGGGACAGGGAGGGCATGCTGGAATCGGGAAAAGGAGGGGTCGATGGATAGAAAAAAAATGTGGCAGTGCACGGCGGTCTCGCTGGCGTTTTTAGTTGGGGGGGCGGCTGGGGCGGTC
>SBBH01000233.1 GCA_005239795.1 Planctomycetales bacterium | reverse complement strand
CCGCCACGAATACTACCGGCTCATCTGGGGACTGCGTGCCCTCTTCGGAACGCTCGCACCTTGCAGAATCCACCTATGAACTGGGGAAACTCGTGCGCCCCAACGATCGAGATTCTTGCGCCCCCTGAGGTATAATGCCGTCGGAGAAACCATGAAACACTTCGACTACAAGGCGGCAGCCAAAGAGGCGGGGCTCAACCCGTCGCAACTCGCCCGGCTCTGCAAGGCGATCCGGGAGGAGTTTCCCCACGATGACATGCAGTTCGAGCTCCACGTCCTTCGAACCTGCATGGCGATCAAGGACGGAAAGGTCAGCACCTAGGACGCCCTCGAAGAGCCTGCCGCGAAGCGTTGGTGATTTTCGTTAAACCCTCGCGGTCAAGATTCGATGTAACCGATTCAGCGCGAGAGGGTGGGTAAGTAGCCTTTCCGCTTTTTTGCTGTACTTGTTTTGAGCAACCGCGCGGGCTTGGTCCGCAATCTGTTCGGCACTGACAAAAGGGAGTAAGGCATACCCAACCGTCAATAGAAGAATTCCCCCGAATGCAATCTCCCTCTTTTCCACCAAGGCCAGTCCTACCGCGTCGGCGGTGTATTCGTCCATGCGAGACAATTTCTTCATGTGGCGTGCAATCCAGGAACGGAGAAGCCCATTGTGGTTTAGTGCGATATGCGCCAGCTCGTGCTCGATCACGAAGGAGAGCGCCCGTGGATCGCTTGAAGCGAGGCAGCCGTGGATCAGATCGTCCGTAAGAAGGATCACATTTTTCTTGCCGTATTTCACTGCAAAAGCATTCGCGATGTTGTCCTCGACAATGTAGACGGTGACATCCTTCGTCATGCCAAGACGTTGTTTGAAGGCGGTCAGACACCGATAGATCTCGGGGAACTGGCGCTCTCCAACCCGAACGCCCGAGCCGTCGATCATGGCCATGGCCTTTTTGTGGAGATACCAGGAGTAGAGCGGGTACAGAAGGGCCGCGAGAAGCGCGATGCCGTAAGACATGATCACTGCAACCAACCCTCCCAAAATGGCCGGGGCGAAAGCCAGACGCAAGGCACCCTTTGTGCCAGGTTCAACGCATGACGCTGGATCTACTGCGGACCCTTCGACCGCGATTTCTGGGAATCGATCGTTCATTGGGTGGAAACCATATCCGGGGGGGGCGCAAACACAATTCTGCGGTCACACGATACTCGCCGACACCTGCCGCCTCGGACGGAGCCGCGAGCCGTCCCCGCCCCCGGCATGCACGGCCAGGGCCAGCGCCCAGAACTTGTCCGCGTGGTGGCGCTCGTTCTTCTCGGTGTCGAAGCGGGCGTAGCCGGTCTGGGTGTCGGTTCGGATCAACGACGCTTGCCGACTCCTGACTTCCGGCTTGCGTCTTCATACAATCCTTTTCCAATGGCGCTTGAAGGGTTCGTCCATCTCCACAACCACAGCGACTACAGCCTCTTGGATGGCGCGAGCAAGATCGAGGCGCTTCTCGATCAGACGAAGCGCCTCGGGATGAACGCCCTGGCGCTCACAGATCACGGCAACCTCTTCGGGGCGGTGGAGTTCTACAGGGCGGCGGTCGCCCGCGGCGTGAAGCCGATCCTGGGGTGCGAGGCGTACATCGCGCCGGGCTCGCGCCTGGAGCGCAGCGCCCAGGGGGTCCGCGACGCCTCCTACCACATCACGCTCCTGGCCCGAAACGACGCCGGCTATCGCAACCTCGTGAAACTCGTCTCGGCGGCGCATCTGGAAGGGTTCTACTACAAGCCTCGGATCGACAAGGAGATCCTCGCCCAGCATGCCGAAGGGCTGATCGGCCTTTCGGGGTGTCTCAAATCCGAGATGAATCAGTTCATTTTGCGCGGCGCCGTGGACGAGGCGGGCCGAGCCGTCGCCGGCTTCCAGCAGATCTTCGGAAAGGAGAATTTCTACATCGAGGTCATGGATCACCAGATTCCCCTCCAGCACGAGTGCCGCCGCCATTGGACAGAGCTCGCCCGGCGTACGGGGGCGCCCCTCGTGGCCACGAATGACTGCCACTACATCGAGCGGGACGACGCCAAGGCTCACGATGTCCTCCTCTGCATCGGCACGGGGCGCATGGTCGCCGAGACCGACCGGATGAAGTACGCGACGGCGGAGTTTTTCTTGAAATCCCCGGACCAGATGCAGCGCGTCTTCGCCGAGATCCCAGAGGCCCTGAGCGCCACGCGCCAGATCGCCGACCGGTGCGCCGTCGAATTCGATTTTAAGACCAAGCACCTGCCCCGGTTCGTGCCGGAGGGGGGCGTCTCCCCGCGCGATCTCCTGCGGAGGCTCTGCACCGAGGGGCTCGCGAAACGCTACGGAGCCATGACAGAGCCTGTGCGCCAGCGCATGGACTACGAGCTCAAGGTGATCGAGGAGATGGGATTTTCAGACTATTTCCTGATCGTCTGGGATTTCATCCGGTTTGCCAAGCAGAGCGGGATACCGGTCGGCCCCGGGCGGGGCTCGGCCGCCGCGAGCATCGTCGCCTATGCGCTTGAGATCACCGAGATCGACCCCTTGCGCTATGGCCTTCTCTTCGAGCGGTTCCTGGCTCCGGGGCGCGTGACGCTCCCCGACATCGACATCGACTTCTGCCAGCGGGGACGCGACCGCGTGATCGACTATGTGCGGGCCAAATACGGCCAGGAAAACGTCGCCCAGATCATCACGTTCGGGACGATGGCCGCCCGGGCCGCGATCCGCGACGTCGGGCGCGTGATGGAGATCCCGCTCCCCGAGGTCGACGCGCTCGCCAAGAAGATCCCGCGCGTCCCCAACATGACGATCGGGAAGGCCCTGGCCACGGAGCCGGATCTTGCGGCCGCGGCGGCCAAGGACGAGAAGGTGAAGGAGCTCTTCGACATCGCCGGGCGCCTCGAGGGGCTCTCGCGGCATGCCTCGATCCACGCCGCTGGCGTCGTGATCGCCGACAGGCCCCTTTCGGACTATCTCCCGCTCTACAAGGCGGGCGATGTCGTGACCACACAGTTTACGATGCTCGACGTCGAGGCGATCGGCCTCCTCAAAATGGACTTTTTGGGGCTCGTGACGCTGACGGCCATTGATCTGGCCGTCAAGCTGATCGAAAAGTCGACGGGAGAAAAGATCGACCTCGGGAAGATCCCGCTCGACGACGCGCCGACCTACCAGCTCCTGGGGCGGGGGGAGTGTCTGGGGATCTTCCAGATGGAATCCGATGGGATGCGCGAGCTCGCCCAGCGCGTCAAGCTGGACAAGTTCGAGGAGATCATCGCCTTCGTCGCGCTCTACCGGCCGGGTCCCCTGCAGAGCGGCATGGCGGAGGATTTCGTCAAGCGCAAGCACGGCCAGGCCCCAGTGACCTACCTCCACCCGATCCTGGAGCCGATCCTGAAGGAGACCTACGGCATCATCCTCTACCAGGAGCAGGTGATGCAGATCGTGAACCACCTGGCGGGGTTCTCCATGAGCGAGGCCGATTCGCTCCGAAAGTCGATGGCCAAGAAACAGCGCGACCTCATGATCGCCAGCGAAGCCAAGTTTGTGAAGGGGGCCGTCGCGCACGGCGCCAACGAGAAAACGGCCAAACAGCTTTTCGAGCTGATGGCCTACTTCGCCGAGTACGGGTTCGGCAAGGCGCACTCCACGGCCTATGCCCTCATCTCCTACCAGACGGCCTGGCTCAAGGCGAACTACCCCACGGAATACATGGCGGCCCTGATGACGTGCGAAATGGGGAATATCGAGAAGGTGGCCCTCTATATCGAGGAGTGCCGCCGCATGGGGATCCGCGTCGATCCACCGTCCGTCAACGAGAGCTTCGCAGAGTTCACCGTGGTCGGAGACCGGCACATCCGGTTCGGCCTGGCGGCCGTCAAGAATGTCGGTGAGAAGGCGGTCCAGTCGATCGTGGAGGCGCGCGAGACCGGAAAGGGATTTGCCTCGCTCTACGACTTCTGCGAGCGTGTCGATCAGCGCCTCGTGAACAAGTCCGTGATCGAAAACCTGATCGCCTGCGGAGCGTTCGACTTCCTGGGGGCCCGGCGCGCACAGCTCTCGGCGGTCGTGAGCCGCGCGATCGAGGTCGGCTCGCGCGTCCACGCCGACCGCGCCCGCGGGCAGACGACCTTTTTCGATGGCGCCCTTCCGGAGAACGCCGTCGAGGAGCCGCTTCCGGACATCCCCGAGTGGCCCGAGAGCCAGCGCCTGTCCTTGGAACGCAAGACCTTGGGGCTTTACGTCACAAGCCACCCTTTGGCGACGCACAGCCGGATCCTGGAGTGTTTCTCCACGGCGAGCGTCGGCAAGATCGGGACCCTTCCCGACCAGACGGCTCTCGTGGTGGGGGGGATCGTGACGCAGGTCAAGCCCACCGTGACCAAGAAGGGGCGAAATCAAGGCGAGAAGATGGCCCAGTTTGTCCTGGAAGATCTCACCGGATCAATTTCCTGTGTCCTCTTTCCGCGGGAGTATGCGCGCTTCCAGGGGCTCCTCTCGAGCGAGGAGCCTGTTTTCGCGGTGGGGACGTCGGATCTGAGGCGGGAGAAGCCGAGCCTGAAGGTGAACCTTTTGATCCCTTTACGCAAGGTGGCCGAGGAGTTGACGGCGCAGGTCCTCTTGGATCTCCACGGGCCGGCGATCGACGAGAGGCTTCTTCTCCAAGTGCGGGACATCCTCCGGATGCACCCGGGGGACCGCCCGGTCTTCATCCGGTTCACGGCGCACGCGGGACCGTCGGACTCTTCCCTTCGCGTCGGGGAGAATTTCTTCGTCTCGCCGACCCCAAAATTCTGCCGGGAGATCGAGGACGTCCTGGGGCCCGATCACCTGGTCCTCGTTCCGCGCCCCGTGGGAAACCTCATCAATAGAAGCCGGCCTTCCTACCGATGAACGAACCCTCCAAACATCCCACGCGCGTCGGCCTGCCCAACAATGTCCGACATCTCGTGTCGATCGCAGCCCTGGCGTCCGCGGGGCGCGATGCGGATCTCGCGCGCTACGTCCGGACAGCCCTGCAGTCCGGCGTCCCAGACAGTCAGATCCGCGAGGTTTTCCTCCAGGTGGCGCTTCTGGCGGGATTCCCGCGGGCCATCTCGGCTTTCGAGGCGTTGGATGCGGCTCTCGCCTCGATCGAGGAACCGGAAAAACCCTCCCCGGAATCCCCCCGGGAATCTTTCGGCGACGCCGCATCCTTGCTGGAGAAAGGACGCGGGGTTTTCGAACGGGTGTATGCCGGCGCGTCGAAGGAGGTCTTGGCGCACCTGGGACGGCTGCACCCCCTTCTCCCTGAATGGATCCTGACCAGCGCCTATGGCCTCATCCTCTCCCGGCCTGGTTTGTCCTTGGTCGTTCGCGAATATGTTTCGGTGTCGGCCCTGGCGGTCTTGGACCAAGGAGCTCAGCTCCTGGCCCATATGCGGGGAGCTCTCCAGGCGGGGGGGACCGCCGCCGCGCTCCAGGAGGTCGTCTCGCATCTCTCCCTTCATTTGGATGAATCCCAGGCTGAAAAGACGCAGAGGTTCCTCGACAGGGTGTGACGCCGTGAAAGATCCCCGCGAGGAAACCCATGCCGATCCCGAATTCTCGCGCCTTGTGCATAGCGAGATGGAGAAGCTTTCCGAGCGCAAGCGTTCCCGCCGGGGGGCGTGGATCGCAGCCGGGGCGCTCCTCCTGGCGGGAGGCGGGGGGGCCGCGTGGCTTGCGAGCCAGAGCGCTCCCCGGGAGACGGGAAACGCCAAGCCCACGGATGCGCTGCGCAAGGCTCTGGCCGCAGAAAATTACCCGGAGGCTCGCCTTCTCCTGGCCGACGGCACTTGGAAGGAGACTCCTGCGGCCTTGAAGCGTTGGGAGCGCGCGGCCCGCGCCTTCGAGGAAGAGACACGCGCGCGGGATCTGGGCCAATGGGAAGGGGCCCTCGATGCCTTGGAGAAGGCGCTCGAGGCGGCCGCCAAGGACACGTGGGTGACCGAGGAGGTGCAGAGGCGCCGCGCCCTCGTGGCGGCCGAGGCGAAGGCGGCCCAGGCGATCGCGCGCGCCAGGGCGCTCTGGGGGGCTGGCGACGGGGAAGCGGCTCTGGTGGCGCTCGAGAGCGTTCCGGCGGAAAGCGTCTATCGCCGGGAGGCGGATCACCTGCGCGCCTCATGCACAGACGCGCGCGATCCCGCCTTGGCGCAAGTTCCCCCGCCTGCAGAGGCGCCTCCCCAGGAGACGCAAGCTCCGGCGATGGTGCTCTACGACGCAGGGGAAGCCGGGCAGGCCCTCGCGATGATCCCTTCCCAGGATCCGTCAGCCGCGCGGATCCGGGAGGTCCATGACCTCTATGAAAAGGGGCTCCGCGCGATGACCGACGGCGAGCTCGTGGAAGCGGCCCGTCATTTGAGGACGCTTTTGGCAAGGGAGACGAATCTCCGAAACTGGTATGCCGCGCGCGCCGCCCAAGGGCTCTCCGAGATCCGGGAGGCCACGCGGGATCTCACGGCTTCCTGGGCCGAGGAAGCTCGTAAACTTGCCGACCAGGGATCGTATGAAGAGTCGCTGGTCCTCGTGAACCAGCTCCGCGACGTCGATCCGGACGATCCCCGCGCCGCTGAGGTGCTGGGCTTTTTGAGGGGAGCCCGGGAGCGCCTCTACCAGGAGGGGTACATTCTTCTGGACCTCGATCCTGTGAAGGCCCGCAAGCGATGGCTTTTCCTCCTGGCGCTCCTGCCGGAGGAGGATCCCCTGCGGGAGAAGATTCGGGCTCGACTGCCGCCGGAATGAGAAAGTTCTGAGTATGAAGTCCTGAGTCCTGAGTGGTGCTGTACACAGCACTCAGAACTTCTATGGCGATTATGAACGCACGGGGAGGCTAAGCAGGAACTCCACGTTCGTCTTCGTTTTTTTCAGTTTTTCGATCAGGAGCTCCATCGACTCGATCGGGTTCATTTCGTTCAACATCTTCCGGAGGGCGAAGATGCGCTGGCGTTCGTCGGGATGGAGCAACAGCTCCTCCTTGCGGGTGGCGGAACGGTTGACGTCGATCGTCGGGAAGATCCGCCGCTCCATGAGGCGCCGGTCCAGATGCAATTGCATGTTGCCGGTTCCCTTGAACTCCTCGTAGATAACCTCGTCCATCTTGCTCCCAGTGTCGACCAAGGCCGTGGCCAGGATGGTGAGGCTTCCCCCTTCCTCGCAGGAGCGGGCAGCCCCGAAGAAGCGCTTGGGTTTCTGGAGGGCGTTCGAATCAATCCCGCCGGTGAGGATCTTCCCGGAGTGGGGGGCCTCGGTGTTGTAGGCGCGGCCTAGGCGCGTGATCGAATCCAAGAGGATCACGACGTCCTTGCCGTACTCCACCAGGCGCCTCGCCTTCTCGATCACCATGTCGGCCACCTGCACGTGGCGGGAGGCCGGCTCGTCGAACGTGGAGGAGACGACCTCGGCCTTGACGGAACGCGCCATGTCGGTCACCTCCTCGGGCCGCTCGTCGATCAAGAGCACAATCATGTACACGTCCGGATGGTTCTTGAGGATGCTGTTGGCGATCTTCTGGAGAAGCATGGTCTTGCCGGCGTAGGG
The DNA here is from genome assembly GCA_005239795.1 of Planctomycetales bacterium. Lineage (GTDB taxonomy): Bacteria > Planctomycetota > SBBH01 > SBBH01 > SBBH01 > SBBH01. The sequence goes on along the minus strand of SBBH01000233.1, from coordinate 9,428 downwards.
GGGGGCGACAATGAGCCCGCGCTGCCCCTTGCCGATGGGGGTCACGAGATCCATGACGCGCATCGAGATCTCGTCGGGGGCTGTTTCCAGGATGAACCGCTTGTTGGGATGGAGCGGCGTCAGCTGGTCGAAGCTGATCCGGTCGCCGACCGTGGCCGGGTTCTCGCCGTTCACCGCGTCGACTTTGAGGAGCGCGAAATAGCGTTCGTTGTCCCGGGGGGAGCGGATCTCCCCCTTCACGATGCATCCGGTGCGCACGCCAAAGCGGCGGATCTGCGACGGGGAAACGTAGATGTCGTCGGGAGACGGCAGGTAATTGTAGTCGGGCGAGCGTAGAAAGCCGAACCCGTCCGGAAGGACCTCGAGAACCCCTTCCCCAAACATTGGCCCGGACTTATTGGTGCGCTCCTTCAAAATCTTGAAGATGAGATCCTGCTTCGTGGCGCCGGCGTAGTCGGCGATCCCCTCGCGTTTGGCGAGCTTGATCAAGTCTCCGATCGATGACTTCTGGAGGGCCGAGATGTAAAGCGCGCCGCTTTGGGCCAGCACCGCGCGCTCCTCGGCGGACTTGTCGACAGGCTTGTCGGGGACAGGCACGGGGGCGGATGGCGCCGTCGCCGCCGCGGCCCCCTCCTCCCGGGGAGTCTGGGTCGGAGCCGGAAGGGGCTCGTCGACGGCAGGCTCTGCGGCCGCCGACATTTCAGGTGAACGCCTGCGACCGTAATGACGACCTGGATTCTTCTCAGACATAACGGGACCTCCCTAGGGGTTTACGGCGCGCAACGTGCGCGGACCACACTCTCTCCACATGTCGGGACAATTCGGGGATTGAACCTCTATTTAGAATCACAGTATGACACATCCGGCGCTTTTTCGCCAGGGGCCATTGATATTTTTCGCGTCGTGCGAGTTCCCCCGGTTTCCAGCCCCGGGTTTCCACCGCGCGGCGCCGGCGCGCTTGGAGCGAGGCCTCCACGAAGACAAGGAGGTCGCAACGTCGGGAAAGCCCCGTTTCGAGAAGGAGCGGCGCGTCGATCAGAGCGGCGGGGGCGCCCCTCTGCTTGGCGGCGGCGAGTTTTTTCTTCAAGGCCGTGAGGGTCGGGGGGTGAAGGATCCTCTCGAGGCGGCGCAGGGCGGCCGCGTCATGAAAAACCTGGTCGGCGAGCGCCTGCCGGTCGATCCGCCCACGCTTGTCGAGAACGCCGGGGCCGAAGCGCCGGCCCAGAGCGGTGCGCACAGCGGCGCGGTCTAGAAGCTTCCCCACGATCCGGTCGCAGTCGATGAGCACGGCCCCCTTCTTGGCCATGAGCCGGCCGACCGCGCTCTTGCCGCTGGCGATCCCGCCGACGAGCCCGATGACAAGGGTGTTCTTCATGAGTGGTTGGGATTTACTGTCCGTGTGCTTCGAGCCAGTTGGCCCCCTGGCCGACATTGGCGACAAGCGGCACCGACAGGGGGATCGCCCGTTCCATCGCGCAGGAAACCGCCGTTTCGGCCGCGGCCGCCTCCGGTTTGGGGGCTTCGATCAAAAGCTCATCGTGGATTTGCAGGAGGATCCGCGCCCCCGGTGCCTCGCGCGCAAGGGCATGGGCCGCATCGATCATCGCCCGCTTCATGAGGTCGGCCGCGCTCCCCTGGATGACGGCGTTCACGGCGGTCCGCTCCGCCGCCTCCCGGACGTAGCGGATCTTGGAAGCGATGTTGGGGACGCGCCGCAGGCGCCCCAGGATCGTCCGGACCGCCAGATCCGCACGAGCTTGGGAGAGGACCTTCTCCTGAAACTTCGTCACGCCGGCAAACTCCTTAAAGAATGCATCCATCAGGCGCGACGCCTCGCCGACGGGGACCTTGAGGTCGCGCGCCAGGGTGAAGGGGGTCTTCCCGTAGATGAGGCTGTAGGCGACTCCCTTGGCCGCCTGTCGCATGGCGTCGGTCACCTCGGCGTGCGGCAAGCCGTAAAGGAGCGCGGCGACATGGATATGGACGTCTTTTCCTTTTTGAAAGGCGCTCACGAGCCCCGGATCGCCCGAAAAATGGGCCAGCACACGGAATTCGATCTGCGAATAATCGGCCGACATCAGGATGTGATCGTCCGAGGTGGCCAGGAATGCCGCGCGGATCTTGCGCCCCAGGTCGGACCGGATCGGGATGTTCTGCAGATTCGGATCGCTTGAGGAGAGCCGTCCGGTGGCGGCCCCGACCTGATTGAAGGTCGTGTGCAGGCGCCCCGTCTGGGGATTTATTTTTTTGGGGAGGGCGTCGATGTAGGTGGACTTGAGCTTCGCGAGCTGACGCCAGGCCAGGATGATCCCCGGCAGGGGATGCTGTTCGGCCAGCGCCTCGAGGACGTCGCTATCGGTGGAGCTTCCCGTCTTCGTCTTCCTGACGCGCGGCAGCGCCAGTTTCCCGAACAGGATTTCCGAAAGCTGTTGGGGCGACGCGACATTGAAAGGGACTCCGGCGGCGGCGTGCGCCTGGGCTTCGAGGCGCGCGAGCTCCTTTTCGGCGTCGTGCGACAGGGCCGCCAGCGCCTCGGCGTCCAGGCGTACACCGGCCGATTCCATGCGGGCGAGAATCCCGACAAGTGGCATCTCGACCTTGCGGAAGAGATCCATGAGCCCTTCCGCCGCGAGGCGCGCGGCCAAGAGGGGCACCAGACGCCCGGCCGCCTCAGCGCGCTGCGCGGCAAGCGTCTCGCGGGCGGGCCCGTCGGCGCCGGCCAGGAGCGGCTGGTCCGCGTCGGCAGGCGGGGAATCGAGCGTTTCCCCCAGTTCGACCTCGGCGAGTTGTTCAAAAGAGCGGGGGGGGTGATCGGGATCGAGGAGATACCCTGCAATTTGGAGATCGAACCCCTGGTCGAAGAGGTCGTCCGGGAGGTCCGGCATGGCCCTAGAGATGCGCTTCAGGTCCCAGCCGGCGAGCCTCCGCTTCTTCTGGATGAGCGCCGCGGCATCAAGAGACGGGAGGACCGACGAGGTCCCCGGTTCCGGCGAGATCCCGACGCAGGCTGGGGGATCTCCCTGGAGATCCACGGCCAGGAATTTTTCGGCGGGAATGTCCGCGGAAGTTTTCGGAGCTTGTGAGGGAGCGGAGGCGGGGGTCGGGGCTTGCACCGCGCCCCCCAGAGAAGCCAGAAGCCGGCGAAACCCGAGTTTTTCAAGGCGGGCCCGGAACGTCTCCGGGGGATTCGAGAGAATCTTGTCGCCAGCCAGACTCAGCGTCACGGGGGCGTCCGCCTTGAGGCGGATGAGATCGCGGTTTGCGAAGACCCGCTCGCGTGCGCGCGCGAGCTTTTCCCTGAGGGCCGGCTTGTCGATCGCATCGATCTTTTCGTAAATCCCCTCGAGTGTTTTGTATTGGCCGAGGAGCTTCTCTGCCGTCTTCGGGCCGACCCCGCCGACGCCGGGGACATTGTCGCTTGAGTCCCCGGTGAGGCAGTAGAAATCGACCATCTGGGAAGGAGCGAGGCCCGTCTCTTTCTCGAGATCGTCCGTCGTGTAGTACCCCTCCTTGCGCGGGTTGTAGATCCGCACGGCCTCGGAGAGGAGCTGTTTGGCATCCTTATCATTGGTGACGAGACAGGTGTCGACCCCTTGTGCGCGGCCTTGAGCGGCCAGCGTCGCCAGGAGATCATCCGCCTCGAACCCACCTTTCTCGTAGACCGGTATCCCGGCGGCCTTCGCCAATTCCTTGGAGGCATCGATTTGCGGGCGCAGGTCATCCGGCATGGCGGGGCGCTGGGCCTTGTAGTCGGCGAAGGCTGTATGGCGGAACGTCGCCTCGGGGGTGTCGAAGACGACCGCCAGATAATCCGGTTTCTCGGTGCGGACGACTTTGAGGATCGTGTTGATGAAGCCGTAGACGGCATTTACCGGCGCGCCGTCGGGGGCATTCAGCATCTGTATGGCGTGGAACGCCTGATAGCAAAGCGAGTGCCCGTCGAAGATGAAGAGCCGCTTTTTCATTGAGACCTGCATTGATACGGCATCGAAGGCATTGGGACCACGGGAATCTCTTTTCGTCTTTTCACTAGCGACCAGCCACTAGCGACTAGTGACTTCCTTTAAGCGATCTCGACGCGGTTCCCGCCGGCGTTCTTGGCGGCGTACATCGCGGTGTCGGCCCTTCGGATGAGGCGTTTCATGCTCTCCCATTTTTCGTATTGGGCAACCCCCATGCTGAGCGCGCAGCCGTCGAATCCCATCTGCGCGAAGCGGCGCCGGATCCGCTCCGCGAGGACAAGGGCCGTCGCGGCGTCGGCCTGCGGCAGGAGGATCGTGAACTCGTCGCCGCCGAAGCGGCAGGGGATGTCGACGCCCCGCCGGACCGAGCGGTGGATTGTCTTGGCGATCGCCTTCAGGATCTTGTCGCCGGCCAAGTGTCCATGGCGGTCGTTGAATTCCTTGAAGCGGTCGATGTCGAAGAGGATGAGGGAGACCGGGATCGGGTGCTTTGTGAGCCCCCGGCGCACCCGGAGCAGGGCTCCGTAGAAGAAGCGCCGGTTGTAGAGCTTGGTCAGGGAATCGGTGATCGAGAGGCGCTCGAGCTTCTTCTCCAGGCGCCGCTCCTGCGTCACGTTGCGGCCGATCGCGACCGTCCCCAGGACGCCCCCCTCGTCGTCCTTGAGGAGAGACATGGTGAGGGAGACGTCGATCACGTTGCGCTCGCGCGTGATGAGACGCGTGTCGTACTCGACCACCTGCCCTTCCTTACGCACATGGGAGATGAGCCGTTCGCGGTCCTTGGGGCGCAGGTAGAGGAATTCGGCGGGCTGTCCGATCGCCTCCTCGCGGGCGTATCCCAGGACGCGCGACGCCTCGGGGTTGAATTCCGTGATCCGGCCCTGTGTGTCGGCGGTGATGATCATGGCGGCGGAATGCTCCAGGATCTCCGCAAGAAACTTGCTTTTGCGGCGGAACTCGCGCTCTAGCTCGTTTTGCGCGCGAATGTCTCTGGCGACGCAGACCGTCCCCAGCACGGCGCCGTCCGTCCCCCGCAGGCGGGAGAACGTCAGGTTGACATCGAGGGGCTCTCCGGCGGCGGTCCGGAGCCGCGTTTGGAAACTGCGCACGATTCCGGCCTTGTCGAAGCGCTTGCAGAGGCGCCTGAAAGAGGATTTCTGAAAAAAAAGGGTCTGCGTGTGGCGTCCCCGGACCTTCTTCAAAGGAAATCCCAGAAGCCGCTCGGCGCGCGCGTTGAAATCGGTGATCTTTCCCTCCGGGTCGGACGTGATGATCATGTCCGCGGTCGAGTTGAGGATGCGCTGAAGATGGGAGATCCGGACCTTGAGCGCTTCGAGATCGTCGGTCATTCCAAGAGGAGTCTAGCAAAAAGGGCGGGAGCCGGGCAGTCGCGGAGAACTCCCTTAGGATCCGTGTCGGGGCCGGCGGAAGCGATAGCTCCCGACCGGAAGCGTGTGAGCGTCATGCCGGGGGTGAGCGTCAGGATTTTCGTGACGCCCGCGCCATCGTCGTCGGCCACTTGCAGCGCCAGGCGCGGCGCGATTCCTAAGTTGGGGCCGGGGCGGGGGCGTCCCCGAAGGTATTCCCAGGGGATGGCCGCTTCGTAGACGGCCCCCTGACCTTCCATTTTTGGAGAAACGACATAACGGCCGGGAGGGCGGTCCTCGCGGCGGTTGGGGGCGAGAGCCGGGTTTTGGAGCGCGAACCCGACCATCCTGTCCTCGCCCGACGGGGCGAATCCCGCATCTCCTTCAGGGTCGATATGGATGAGCAGACAGTCCCCTTTTGAGAACCCCTTTTCCTGGTCGAAAAGGACCCCTTTCTGATCCGAGACATCGAGCGCGATGTAGAGGAAGGCGTCATCCCATCCTAAGTAGAGCCGGGCGGAAAGGTCTTGCGGCCCTTCCCATCGGAAGCTGGCGTTCGGGTCCTCCGGAATGGGGGGAATATCCTCGATGGTCTCGATGCTGGAGAGATCTGTCCGGAAAGATTCGGCCCACCCGTCGTCCAGGCGCCCGTCGATTTCAGGGGGATGCCGGAAGCGCGCGACCTTGAGCTCGAGGGGCGTCTTGAACGCACTGAGGTCTCGCGCGGAGAACATCCGGAGGCGCCGCGCCGGTCGCCCGTCCGGCGGGGCCGCCGCGAGCGCCCGGGCATGAAAGGCCGTGGCCTCGTCCCAATGTTGCATGGCTTCCGCCGCGTCGGCAAGCGCCTCGGGCGGGGCGGAGAGGAAGGCCGACCCTTCCGATGCCGCGCGGGCAATGAGGGGCGCCAGATCCGGCGGGATCTGTTCGTTCTCGGGGCGGTTCCCGTAGACCGTCAGGCCCCGTTCTGCGGCGATGACCGCTTTTCCTCCCGCCAGTTGGAATTCCTTCACGCCGGGTCCGAACCCCTGCAGGGCGCCCCGTTCCTCCCCTGTGGCGGCATCCAACCAGAGGACCAGGGGCAGAGCCGGGTCGTGGAAAAAGGCGTGCGGGCCGCTTGCGACGATCCGAGGAGCCAAGAGTTTTCGCGCCATGCCATAGGGGAAGCGCCAGATCTCGCGCCCTGTGGCCGGATCAAGGCGCATCATGATGAGCCGCCCCCCTTCGAGTCCGGCGGCCAGGAGCTCCCCGCCGGCAAAGGCCAGGGCCATCGGCGCCACGTCTGCCCTTGAGGAAAAAGGGAGGTTTTGGCGCCAGAGTTCGCGATCATTTTCGGCGTCGATTCCCGCGACGGTGCGTTTTCCTCCCTCTTCCTCGAGAAGAAGAGCGGCATATTTTTCGTGGGGATCGAACCGGATCGCCAGGCACCGGGCGTTTGAGGCGGCGTGGGTCCAAAATGGTGCGCCCTTCGGAAGCGAAAGGAGCGAAACCCCTCCGGCTCCTTGGATCCACAGGTGGTCGGGATTCCCCGCCGGATAGCCGGCCGCCAGGGGCAGAACAGGGAGAGTGTTAGACGTTTCCGTCCGTCCGGTGGCCGGATCAAGCCGGTGCAGGGTGTTCCCGGAGATGACGAAGAGGGGGTTTTTGTTTTCTTTGCCGGGTTCCAGGGAAATGGCGGGCTCGAGCGTCAGGAGGGGGGCCTCCCATGTCCGCTCCCAGAGGAATTGTCCTTGTTTGGGTTCGATCCCCGCCAAGCGGCGCCCATCGATCATGGCGATGAGGTGCGGGCCATGCACGAGAAGTCGGTCGATCCGCCCCGTTTCGGAGGTCTGTTCATCCGGGAGGCGCACCGCGCGTCCATCTTCGGGATAGGCGGGGGTGGGAGCCCCTTCCGATTCCCCCTCGGTCGGGGAGAGCGCAAGCTTCCAGAGGGGGCGGCCTGTCGCCGGATCAATTTTTAAAAGGTCAAGCCCCCGGGAGACGAAGAGAGCGGGGAGCGCCGCGGGCTGCTCCCCTGAAGCGGAAGAATGAACGGCGCTCGGTGCGCCGATATCCGCGCTCCAAAGAAGGCGGCCCGTTGCCAGATCGCGCCGGCAGAATCCCTCGCCGCCGTATGTGTAGAGAGCGTTCTCCAGGGCCCAAAGGCGCGTGATCGTGACGGGCGCGTCGGCCGTTCTCAGGTGCCACAGGATCTCGCGCGGATCGACGGGAGGGGGGAGCGTCGCGAACGCCCGGAAAGGAGGGGTCTTCAGTCGCCGGAGAATCTCGTTGGGAGAAGGGAATCCGGTCTGGGGGCGGGAAGGTTCCGTCAGCCACGCCCGCCAGAAGTGGCCGGCAGCATGGAAATTTCCCAGGAGAGCCGCCATCTCTGCGAGGTTCAAAAATGCTTCCGCGCGGCAGGATCCGTCGGATGAGCGGGCCAGAATTTCCCAGGCGTCGCGGGCGGCATGCGGATTCCCAGCCCCCTGGGCCCGGCGCGTCGCTTCGGCGAGGTCCGTGAGCGGCTCCGGCGCCCCAAGTGACCGCAGGGCGGTTTGGGCTAGAACGCCCGCGGGGATTGCCGCCTCCCCCAGGCGGATCGGGATGTTCCTTAAGGAGGGTTCGAGAAGAGCGCGCCAGGCGGTCAGGGCGCGGTCCGGAGATCCCCCCGCGCGGGCCGCAAGCGCCAGGTCCGCTAGAAGAGGGGCTGTTTCCTCGGGCGTCTGGGTGAAGGAAAGCGCCTTTTCCAAGAAGGGGAGGCGGTCTTTCGCCGTGCCAGCCCCTCCGGCGAGCGTCCGGGCCGTCCAAAGGCCGAGTGAGAGAAGCTCGCGCCTCTGGAGATCGGTCGCAGGATTTTCGATCGCCTGCTCGATGAGGGGGAGGGCTTCCCGAGGTTTTCCTTTGACGCACGCCAGCCAGGGATCGGAAGGCAGAGGAGGAGGGGCGCCAAAAAGAAAAAGGCAGGAATCCCACTGGCCGAGAACGAGCCCCCGGGGATCCTGGGGGGCGGCCGGGGGGAGCAGAGAGATCTGGGCGAAGCCGGGAGGAGGACCCGGCCAGTGCCAGAGGGGAACGGCCCTTTCGCTGGTCCGGCCGGTTGTGAGGGCCCGTATTCCGAGTGTCGTCGGAACAAGCGCCTGGCAGGACCCTGTGTCATCGGAAAAAGGGGAGGAGAGGATTCCCGGGCCGATGATTTTTTCATCACCCGGCAGGGGGATCGTCTCGAGGAGGGTCCCGTCGAGCGCCGAGAGGCGCGTCACGGTTTTTCGGCCGGCGAGCCACACGGCGCCGTCTGCAAGTCCCAGGATCCATTCATTTTCCCGGCGTGGGAAGCGCCACAACAGGGCGCCGTCGGTTTTTGAAAGGCACCAGAGCGAGTCGGTCTCGCTTGAGGCGAAAAGGCAAGTCTCTCCCGAGGCGGCCAAGAACGGCGTCTTCCACCGGGTTCCTGCGGTTCGGGCCTGCTCTAGGGCGGGCTCGTCCAGGAGATCGTAAGCGGCTGTCCAGAGAAGGGCTCCCGTGGAGGCGTCCATTGCTGCGAGCGTTCCGAGCCCGTCGGCACAAAGGAGGGTCCCGGCAGAGAGGATCGGGGCAGGGGGATGTACTCCCAGCCGGAATAGATGAGGCCTAAAGAAGCTGGAAAGATCGGTCCGCCAGATCACCCGCCCCGTGCATGCGTCAACGCAGGCCGCTACGCTGAGTGTTTCGGCCGCTTCACGTTGGATGTATCCCGTTATGAAGAGGCGTCCATTCGAGGCGGCTGGGGCGGATGCGGCTGAAAAAAGGGTTTTATCCGGTGGCAGGCGCCACAAAAACTCGCCTGAGCGGGCGTTCAGGGCCACGAGGGATTCGCCCGCCAGCCGGCAGAGGATCCCCTCGGTGCAGATGGCCGGAGGGGGATCCCAGGGAAGAATCCCTTCCGCCTCTTCGTGGGGCTGCCGCCAGCGCGTGGCGCCGGAGGCGGCGTCGATGGCGGCCGTCTCTTGGGGCGAGATGGTGAAGAGATTCGACGGGGCTGGGGCGAGAAATGTCCGCGGCGCCGACGGGGAAATGCCGCGCTTTTCGAGATCGTGGAAGGGGGTCCCAGGCGGCGTGAGGCTCACGGCGCGGGGGAGGCCGGGGG
>SBBH01000095.1 GCA_005239795.1 Planctomycetales bacterium | reverse complement strand
CTTCCTTGCTCTGCTCCGTCAGGTGGTCGATCACCCCTCTTTTGTCGGAGCATCTCGTCAGATCGCTTCAGCGATTTTTACAGCCGGCTAAAGGATTACTGAGAAAGCCATGTGGATAATTTAACGTATCTCAATCATTTTAAATTAGTTATGTCGTCTATCCATCCTAGGAGGGTTCTCAGTTCCTGGAGGCTCGTTTCCCCCATGTGGGCGATCCGGAACGTTTTGTCCTTGAGTTTTCCGTAGCCGTTTCCGAGCGTCACGTCGTGTTTGTCGGAAAGCGACTTGATGAGTTTCCCCACATCGAGATTGCGGATGTTCTTGACCGTGGTGAGCGTCACAGACTCACTGCCCGGCGCGGCGAAAAGGGCGTGGCGCTCCCGGGCCCATGTCCGGCAGAGCCGGGCCATCTCGAGGTGCCTTGTCCAGCGGGTCTCGAGCCCCTCAGCGAGGATCCGGTCCATCTGCTTGTCGAGGGCGTGGATGTGCGAGATCGACGGCGTCTCGGGGGTCTGCCCCTTGTCGTCGAATTCCGAGAATTTCACAAAGTCGAAGTAGGACCCGCGGTGCGGGACTGTCTTGGCGCGTTCCAGGGCCCGGGCGCTCACAGTGAAGACGGTGAGCCCCGGGGGGAGAGAGAACGCCTTCTGGACGCCTGCCAGGCAGACGTCCGGCTTCAAGAGGTCGATCTCGAGCTTCACCCCCATCATGGAGCTCACGGTGTCTACGAGGAAAAGGACATCCGGATATTTCTGCATCACGCGGCTCATCCCGGAGAAATCCCCCATGACGCCGGTGGAGGTCTCGTTGTGGACCCAGGTGACGGCGTCATATTTCCCGGTTGCCAGGCGCCGGTCCACCTCCTCGGGAGCGTTCGCCTGTCCCCATTCGACGGCGTAAGGGTCCGCTCCCTTGCCGTTGGCGAGCGCGATCTCGTACCACCGCTCGCTGAAAGCCCCCGAGACGCAGGCGAGGACGCGCTTCCCGACGCAATTGCGGATCGCCCCCTCCATGACGCCAGAGGCCGACGAGGTAGAGAGGAACACGCGCCCCTTCGTGTAGAGCGCCTGCTGGAGTTTGGGGCGCACCCGGGTGTAGAGTTCAATGAACGGTTTGTCGCGGTGCCCGACCATCGGAACGCCCATCGCGGCCAAAATCTCGGGGGCGACTTCGGTAGGGCCGGGGATGAACAGTTTCTTGTGGGCCATGACGGTTCCTTTTAGGTGTCGGCTCGTTTCCGGCAAGCGGGAAGCTGGATTGTAGAGACAGGGGCGATCGAGGGGCAAGATCCGTTGAGAAACGCTATACTGACGCTGATGAAACGTGCCCCGCGCGGTCTTGTGGTCGTCCCGGCCCGCGACGAGGCCCAGACCCTTCCCGGGGTCCTCGCCGGAATTTTCGCGTTGCCGTTTGCGCTGGATGTCGTTGTCATTGACGATGGGGCGACGGACCAAACGGCCGAGGTCGCCCGGCGCGCGGGGGCGGTCGTTCTGACGCACCCCTTCTGGCTCGGTTACGGCGCGGCGCTCCAGACCGGTTTCAAATACGCCCTGTCGGGTGGCTACGCCTGGGTTGTGACGATCGATGCCGACGGCCAGCATGACCCGGCGGACATTCCCGCGCTTGTTGCGCCAGTGGCCCAGAGTGCGGCAGATATCAGTGTGGGGTCCCGTTTTCTCGTCGACCCGGCGTTTCCCATGGGGTTCGCGAAGCGGTGCGGCATCTGGTTCTTCCGGGGCGTCTTCCGGGCGCTGGCGCGCCGCACGATCACAGACCCCACCTCGGGGTTCAAGTGCCTGAGCCGCGCCGCCTACGCCTTTTGCGCGCGGGATCTTTTTCCCCACGATTATCCGGACACCGACATGATGATCACGCTTCAGAAGGCGCACTTTCGCATCGTTGAGCGACCCGCAGCCATGTCGCCCCGCAGGATGGGCCGCTCCATGCATGCGGGAGCCGCCGCCCAGATCTATTACGCGTTTAAGGCGTGCGTGTCGATCCTGGCGACGGTCTTCCGCGAGAGCCACGCCTATTTGGGAGAGCCTAAAGGGCGGACGCCGGCCGCACCCCCGGCGCCGGCTGGTTCTTGCGAGGCCGCGCGGCGGTCCCCCCGGGAGACTGCGCCCGCATGAACGGACTGACTTTCCGTCAAAAAACTGTGGCGGTCTTCCTGGCCATTGGCCTTGTCATCCTGATTTTCGAATTGATCCGCCGGCGGCGGCTCCGCGAGGAATATTCATGGCTCTGGATGCTGACAGGTTTGGCGGTCCTGGTGCTGGCGGTGTGGGATGATCTTTTGGCCGCCTTAAGCGGGCTCATCGGCTCGACGAACCCCCCGCCGACTCTTTTTTTCTTCGGGGTCCTCTTCGTGGTGCTGATCTGTCTTCAGTACGCGGTGCGGATCTCGGACCTTGCGGTCCAGGTCAAGAATCTCGCCCAGAAGACGGCGCTCCTCGAGGAGGAGATCCGCTGTCAGCGGGAAGACCGGTCCAAAGCTTCCTTGTAGACCGCCTCGACCTTTTCCGTGATCCGGTTGCTGGAGAATTCCCGCTCGGCGAACGCCCGGGCGTTTTCGCCCAGGCGCTGACGTTCGGCGGGATCTGCGAGCAGTTTTAAGATCGCCCGGCTCCAGGCCGCCGGATCGTCAAAGGGGGCCCAGAGTCCTTCGCGGCCGTCCCGGATCTGATCCGGGATTCCGCCCACGGGGCTGGCCACAATCGCGAGCCCCGCCATCATCGCCTCGGCGATCGCGGTGGGGAGCCCTTCGTTCTCGGTGGGGTAGACAAAGAGGTCGCTTTCGGCAAAATGGCGCGGCAGATCGTCATGCGCGCAGGCGCCGGCAAACTCCATGGCACCGGCGACGCCGAGATCCCGCGCCAGCGCCGCGAGTGTTTTCCGCTCTTCGCCGTCGCCGACGATCCGGAGCCGCGTGTCGGGATGGCGCGCGAGCACCGCCGGCAGGGCGGCCAGAAGCGTGTCGAGGCGCTTCGGCCGCACCAGGCGGCCCACGAAAAGGAGCCGGAGCGAGGCGGAGGGAGGACGAGGCGGCACGCGAAAGGCCGGATCGATCCCGGCGTCCTCAAGGATCATCTGCGTGCGCTCGGTCGCCATGCCCAGGGAAGTCGTTTTCGCGCGCATCGCGGTCCCGAGCGCAATGAGGCCATCGAGCCGCTTCAACGTCCACCGGATCACCACGCGCAAAAGCGGGCGCTTCGGCAGGGTGTGGATGTCGGTCCCGGCGGCGGTCGAAACGACCGGGCGCTTCGTGAGGCGGCCCGCGACCACTCCGACCAGCCCCGCGGGGGCGACCCAATAGGCATGGATGATTTCAAGGTCATACGTGCGGACGACGCGCATGGCCTGGCGCGACCAGCAAAAGAGAAAGGACGCGAAAGTTCCCCACGGGATCCGCTTCAAGGCCCCGAGTCTCGTGGGGAAACTCCCCCAATGACGGAATCGGTGGATCACCAAGCCGTCACACGTCTCTTCCAGGGGGCTTCCCGCTACCCAAGGGGTCACGACATGGACGACATGGCCGCGGCGCGCGAGGTTGCGGGCCAGTTCCTTGACAAAGGTGCCAGGGATGTCTTTTGGCTGCGCCGGAAAAACATGTGTCAGGAGGCAGACTCGCATTTTTTTCGGTACCAGTCGATCGTGCGGCGCATCCCCTCCTCGAAGGGGACGAAAGGGATCCATGTGAGCTCGCGCGTCGCAAGCGACGCGTCGACCTCCTTGCCGCCATAGTCCCCGGGCCGGGCCGGAACCGACTCGATCCGGACCTGCTCCCCCAGGATCCGGCGGATCGTCTCGGCGACCTGGCGGACTGTGATCTTGGTGGATCCCTCAATGTTGTAGGTCTTTCCTGCCGCCGTGGGGGCCAGGGCCAGGAGGTTCGCCCGCGCCAGGTCGTCGATGTAAAGGAAGTTGCGGTACTGCGCGCCATCCCCTGAGACGGTGAGAGGCAGTCCCGCGAGCGCCTTGCGGATGAAAATCGGAATCAGGAGCTCGTCGCGCATCCGGGGCCCGTAGGGGATCCCGTAGCGCAGGATCGTGAACTCTTGCTTATAGAGGCGGCCGTAGTCGTGGCAGACCATCTCGGCGGCGATCTTGCTCGTGGTGTAGATGTGTCCCGCCCCCGAGAGATGGAAGGGGGCGCTTTCGTCGACCTTTTCCTCCTTGCAGCCGGAGTAGACCCAGACGGTGCTGGCGAAGACGACGCGCTTGACGGCGTTCTTGCGGGCCGCCTCCAAGATCCGGGCGGTCCCCAGGGTGTTGAGCTCCATCGTGTAGACCGGTTGCTCGAAGGCGTGGTTGACGTTGGAGACCGCCGCTAGGTGGAAAATCGCCTGGCACCCTTTTGTTGCGTCGAGGATCGACTCGAAGTGCAAAAGATCGACATCCTTAAAATCGACGTCCGTCCGATGGGGCTTCACGCGGTGGTCGATCACGACAACCTCATGGCCGGCGGCGCGGCAGTGGTCCACGACGTGGGAGCCGATGAAACCGGAACCGCCAGTTACGGCGATGCGCATACAGTCGCTCCGATCGCCGTAAACGACAAACACCAAACCGCAAACATCAAACCGGTTCCAACCCGTCCAACACCCGTCATTGCGGTGTTTCTGTGATTTAAGTTTGGTCGTTTCGTGTTGATTTGGATCTTGGCATTTGGTGTTTGGTGTTTTCTGGCGAACATTTCTGCTCTTTAGGGTTGGGTCAGAACCTGTTGCAGGGATCTCACGACATGCGTCGCCTGGGCCTGGGTCATGTCGGGATAGATCGGCAGACAGAGATGCTGGGCGCAGAACCGCTCGGCGACGGGGAACTTCCCCTCGCGGTAGGCCGCGAAGACCGGCTGCTGGTGACAGGGGACCTCGTAGACCTCCCCGGCAAGGCCCACCCCAAAGCGCTCCTTGACGCTTTTCTTGAAGGCTTTGCGGTCGAATCCCGGCGGGACGTTCGCCAGGCGCACGATGTATTTGTAGTAATTGGTGCGCCCCTTGGCCGGGAAGGGTAGGGGGGAGAATCTCGCGTCGCGGGCCAGAAGCGCGTCGTAGATCCGCGCCACCCGGATCCGCTCGTCGATCCATTCGGAGAGATGCCCCAGATGGACGAGCCCTATCGCCGCGTGGATCTCGGAGAGCCTCCAGTTGTATCCCAGGCGGGTGTGGAAATTGGAGGAGAAGGACTCTTTTCCCTGGTCGCGGTAGCGCTGGGCCTCGAGGGCGATCCGCTCGTCACGTGTGGTGATCATCCCCCCTTCGCCGCTCGTGATGACCTTCGTGGGGTAGAATGAGAAGGCCGCGGCGTCGGCGAGCGCTCCGGCGCATCCGCCCGCGGCGCGGCTCCCGTGGGCGTGGGCGGCGTCCTCGATCAGGAAGAGATTCTGCACGCGGCAGATGTCGCGGATCCGGTCGATGTGGCGGCTGACCCAACCGCCGATGTGGACGAGAATCATCCCGCGCGTGTCGCGTCGGATCGCCCCTTCAAGCTTGGCTGGGTCGAGGCCGAGGGTTTCCGGCTCGATGTCGACAAAGCGCGGCCGCCCCCCTGCGTGAAGCACGGCGGCGGCCGTAGCAAAAAAAGTGTCGGCGGGGACGATCACCTCCTTTCCCGCCACGCCGTAGGCGCGCAGGAGGATCTCCAAGGCCGCCGTGCCGCTTGAGACGGCGACGGCGTGGGGGACGTCGACGAACTGCGCGAACTTCTCCTCAAATTTTTTGGTGTGGGGTCCCAAGGTGAGCTGTCCCGTGCGCAACGTCTCGTCGACAGCGGCGAGAATCCGGCGGCGGTCCTCGTCGGAAAAGAGGATTTTCGCTGCCGGAATGTTCGTCAGGCGATTCATTGTCGTTCCTGAGGCAACCGCCAGACGGCGGCGTTGGCAAATGGCGCCATGAGGGGGAGATTGGCGAGCTTTTCGGCCCCTTGCCGGATCGCCGGATCGAGCGCCAGGAATTCTTCTAAAGTCGTCGCCACGTGCGTCGGCCGCACGCGCGCGAGTTTTTCGGAAAGCGACGGAGCGGTCCCCGGCGGGTTGTCGACATCGCCGACGTAGACCCGGGTCTCGAGGGCGAGCATCACCGCCTGGTACCCGCCCAGGGTCGCGTCCCGGGGGACGCACGCATCGAGAATGCGGCCGCATATGACAAGCCGGTGCTCGCGCGAAGCGGCCCACGGGATCCAGGACGCGGCGAAAAACGCCATCGCGGCCGCGAGTATCAGTCCCCGAGGCCGTCCGTGCAAGGCGGGGCTCGCGCCGCGGGCGAGGAGCCGGAGAAGCGCCAGCCCAAGGCCTGCGCCCAGTGTCGCGGCCAAGGCGAGAAACCCGCGCGGCGGAGGGGCAAGTTTTAGAGCAGCGTAGGCAAAGAGGAACCCTGAGACGAGGACTCCGGCATGGAAAGGAAGGCGGAAGTTTCGGGAGCGCACCGCATACGCCGCCCGCAGGGCGCCGAGCCCCTGATGCGCGAAGGAGGCGGCCAGAAGAACCGCCGCCGGCGCCAGGATGGGAAAGTACCGGGCCGGCCGGTAGTCGATGGCGGCGAATCCCGCGAGCCCCCCGACGAGCCACAGGGTCGAAAGGCGCTCGGGAATCGTGGCCCAGGGCCAGCGGGCCCACGCCAGGAGCGCTCCCAGCAGGGCCGCCGCGAATGTCGGCAGGATCTTCGTCATGTAGCCGTTTTCAAGGATGATCGCTGCGCTCAGGAAGGCCGAGGCGGGTTCGTCGGTCGCGATGAGGCGTCCGGCCATATGGACGCCTGAGGCCGCCCAGGGAGTGCGCACAGAGAGGGCGAGAAAAGGGGCGAGGCCAACGGCCAGCGCTCCCATGGCCGCGAGGGATGCTTTCCATTTTTCAGCGCGTCGCGCCTCGAGGAGAACACCGAGCGCGAATCCCGTCAGGGGCCCCGCCGCGCTCGCCTTGGAGAGGAACGCCGCGGAGAGGAACAATCCCGTGACGGCTCCCCAGACAGCGTTTTTTTCCGCATGGCACCAGGTCCAGAGAGCTGCCAGAAGCCAGAACGCCACCTGCGTTTCTTGGAGCGCCAGGCGCGCGAACATCAGAACGTTCCAATCGAGAACCCAGAGCGCGACGGTCCAGAGGGCTGCCTTTTCGCCCCAGGCGCGTCGCGCCAAGGAAAAAAGGAGCAAGAGGCTTCCCATCGAGAAGACGAGGTTGGGAAGGCGCGCCGCCGCACGCGAGACGCCGAAAAGTTCGAAAGAATTATACCAAAACCAGGTTGGGAGGGGAGAGCCGTCGATCCAGCCTCTGGAAAGCCCCGCACGGGGTTGCCAGTCGTCGAAGAGCGCTTTGTTGCGTGCCGCGTAGGTCTTCCACCCTTCGTCGGTGTAAATCCCGAGGCTCTGGTCGATGTCGATCGGCGGGTCGGCTGTGAGATCGAAGGCCAGAAGAGAGGCGTGCAGGAGGATAAGGAACAGAAGAAAAGAAAAGTGGCTTTTTCTAACCATCGGTTGAAAAAAAAGCCGGCAGCATGTGTTCAATCAGCAGGAAGCCAAGCGGCGCACAACGTGTCCTTCGTGTCACGCGCCGACAGCACCCAATGTCAAGGGACTTCCTCGTCTGGTTTCACGAAAGGACGTTGCGGGACACTGCGGATCACAATCTCTCCCAGTAATCCCATGCCAAAGGCTTGGAATCCGAGGATCATGAGGAGGATCCCCAACATGAGGAGCGGCAGGCGTTCGCCGATGAATTGGAGCCCCAGGAAATAGCGGACCGACAGGAAGAGGTTGATGGCGCTTCCCGTCAGGAACGCCGCGATTCCGACGATCCCAAAGAAGTGCAGAGGGCGTTTCTGGTAGTGGGTCAGGAACTGCACTGTCAGTAGGTCTAGGATCCCGTGAAGTCCGCGCGCCAGCCCCTTGAATTTCGTTCGGCCGTGTTGCCTGGCGTGGTGGGCGACGGCCACCTCGCCGACGCGAAACCCCCGGTGGGCGGCTAGGATGGGGATCACCCGGTGGAGCTCTCCGAAGAGATCCAAACCTGTCAGGACCTCGCGCCGACACGCCTTGAAACCGCAGTTGACGTCTTGCAGGGAGGTCCCCGTCAGCAGGCGCACGAGGGCATTGAAGAGGCGTGATGAAAAAACCTTGCTAAAGGGGTCATGGCGCCTCCGGCGCCAGCCGCTTACGAGATCGAATCCTTCGTCCAGTTCAGAAAGGAGCGTCGTCATCTCCTCGGGGTCCTCCTGGAAGTCAGCGTCGATCGTGACCAGGATCTCTCCGGAAGAGGCCTGGACGCCCGCTGCCAACGCCGCCGACTTTCCACGGTTGCTGCGAAAACGCAGGCCCCGCACCATCGGATCCTGCCGGCAGATCTCACGGATGCTCAACCAGGTGCCGTCGGTGGAGCCATCGTCCACCAAAATAATTTCAACGGGGCGTTTCAGCCTGGGCGCCATCGCCGAAAGACGCGCATAGATCAGGGGGATATTCTCTTCTTCGTTGCACGCCGGGACGATCACCGACAAGGAGGCGTCCTTGGGCATGGGGGGATTATAGGGAGGCCGCTACCGGCGTCTGGATAGTTTCTGAATCTCGCGGTCCATCTCCTTCTTCTTGACTGCCTGGCGCTTGTCGACGCGGCTCTTCCCCTGCGCCAGGCCCAGCTCGATCTTGGCGTAGCCGTTCTTGAAGTAGAGTGCGAGCGGCACGAGCGTGTGCCCCTTGCGCGTGGCGTGGATCTCGAGCTTCCGGATCTCCGGGCGCGCCAGGAGCAGCTTGCGCTTGCGGGCCATCGGGGGGTTCATGAGGCTGGCGGGCTCGTAGGGAGGGATCGTCATCTGGTGAAGGAAGACCTCGCCGTCTTCGACGCGGGCGAACGCCTCAGCGATCGAGGCGCGCCCGGCGTTGGTGCGCAGGCTCTTCACCTCGGAGCCCGAGAGGACCAACCCCACCTCCACCTTGGCGAGGATGTGATAGTTGTAGAAAGCTTTTGGGTTGCGGCAGAGAGGGATGGCGGAGGTCATCCTGGAGGGGGGAGGGAGTTTTTGGCGAGCGTTGGGAGCACGCTAAGGCGCTGTGCGGACATCACTTCTCATTGCAATAAAAGCATACGTTATTTTCGCACGAGTCCTAGCGGGCGAGTTTTTGAATGATGAACTCCGCGATCTCGCTACCGGCCCGCAGCTGCCCTTGTGCTGTCGAGGCGCCGATGTGCGGGGTGAGGATGACGTTGGGGGCCGAGAGAATCGGATTCCCCGGCTGGATCGGTTCCTCCGAGAAGACGTCGATCCCGGCACCGGCGAGAGATCCGCTTTTTAAGGCCTCGGCTAGCGCCTCTTCGTTGACCACGCCGCCGCGGGAGCAGTTGATGAGGAAGGCCCCCTTCTTCATGGCCGCGAACTGAGCCGGCCCCAGCAGGTTCTGCGTGGACAGCGTCAGCGGCACGTGAATGCTCACGAAATCAGACTGCGCCAGGAGATGTTCAAGTGACATGAGCTCAATCCCGAGCCGGTGGGTGTCGTCGTCGGCGATCATGCGCTTGCGGTTGCAGACGACGCTCATCCCCAGGGCGCGCGCGCGCAGGGCGACGGCTTTCGCAATCGTCCCCAGCCCCACGAGCCCCAGGGTTTTTCCGTGGAGTTCGACCCCCTCGAAGCTTTTCTTGTCCCACTGGGCCTTCGAGGTCGAACCGTGCGCAGGCAGGATCCTGCGCGCCAGGGCCAACATCAGTCCGATCGTGAGTTCCGCGACCGAGATGGCCGTCGCCGAGGGGGTGTTCGCAACCGCGATGTCGCGCTCCTTCGCGGCGGCGACGTCCACATTGTCGAGCCCGACCCCCGCGCGGCCGATGGCGCGCAGGTTTTTTCCCGCTGCGATCGCCTCCCGGGTGATCCGCGTGGCGCTTCGGACCACGACGCCGTGGTAGGGGGGGATGGTCTGGACGAGTGCCTCGGGGGAAAGCCCCGTCAGGACGTCGACCATCAAGCCGGCCTTTTTCATTTTTTCGACCGATTCGGCGGGGAGGGCGTCGCAGACAAGCACCCGGAGCATGGGGGCAGGGTATCAAAACCTGTTGACTTTTTGCTAGGGATTCCCTAGGGTTCTCGAGGCAGGTGGGGCGTTTGCCCCGCCTTTCTTTTTTTGGGCTTTAGCCGGTGCGCCGGCTTCCCTCGCGACGAGCCAAGGGCGAGGTGCTTAAAAATCGGGAGGTCGTGATGAACGAAATCATGCGAATCGTGGATGTCATCCACCGTGAGAAGGACATCGACAAGGAACTCATTTTCATCGGGATCGAACAGTCGATCCTGTTGGCGGCGAAGCGTCACTTCGGAAAGCAGTCCGAGGTGGAGTGCCACATCGACCGATTGACCGGCGAGATCCATTTGATCCGGGACAGTGTGCCCGTCGACTACACGACGCTGGGGCGGATCGCCGCGCAGACCGCCAAGCAGGTCATCATCCAGAAGATCCGCGAGGCCGAGCGCGACGTGGTCCTGCGCGACTACGCCAAGCGCGTCCGGGAGATGGTCTCCGGCACGATCCAGCGAGTCGAGGGGTCGAGCGTCTATGTGAACCTGGGGCGCACCGAGGGGTTCTTGCCCCGGTCCGAGCAGGTCCGCGGCGAACTCTACCGCCCGGGCGACCGCGTCCGCTGCCTCATCCTTGAGGTGCGCCAGACCGGACCCGCCGTCCAAGTGATCCTGTCGCGGACGCACCCGGACCTCATCCGGCGCCTGTTCGAGATGGAGGTTCCCGAGATCCTTGAGCACATCATCGAAATCAAGGTGATCGTGCGCGAGCCGGGTTTCCGGACGAAGATCGCCGTTTACTCGGTCGACTCGCGTGTGGACGCCGTGGGGGCCTGCGTGGGGGTGCGGGGCTCGCGCATCAAGAACATCGTGGATGAGCTGGGCGGCGAGAAGATCGACATCATCCGATGGAGCGACACGCCGGAACTCCTGATCGGGAATTCTCTGAAGCCCGCCGAGGTGAGCGAGATTTTCCTCTACGCCAAGACGCGACGAGCGGAGGTGATCGTGGCCGACGACCAGCTGTCGCTTTCGATCGGTCGGCGGGGGCAGAACGTGCGGTTGGCCTCGAAACTCTGCGGCTGGGAGATCGACGTCTACAGCCGCGAGCAGATGAAGGAGCGCTCGACCACGGGACGGACGGAGCTTTCGACCCTCCCGGGAATCGAGGAGGTGGCGATCGGCCACCTGATCGAGAACGGCATCGGTTGCTGGAAGGATATCGTCGTCAAGGGGGAAGCGGCGCTCATGCGGATCGAAGGGGTGGGCTTGGAGAAGGCCAAGGCGATCTACGAGTTTGCCGCCGTTCGCCAGAAAGAAAAGGACGAGGAGGCGGCCAAGAAAGCGGCCGAGGCGGCAGCCGCGGCCAATCCGGAGGCGCTCCCGGCGGCTGGAGAGGAAAAAACGGAGGGAGAGAGGGAGGGAGGGAGCAAGGAAGAGAAGAAGGAAGAAGGGGAGAATTCAAAATCCCAGGAAGCGGCGGGGTAGTTCCGTTATTTTCGCGTAAGGAGAAATCTATGCGCTTTATGAGAGTGTTCCTCGCAGTGGTGGCGTCCTGCGCGGCCCTGGTTCAAGGGGCGCCTCAAGCCCCCGCGGGCGCTCCCGCGAACCCCCGGGTGCGGCCGCTTGATGAAATCGTCTCGGCTCAGACGATTTCCTATCTCTCGATCCCTGATCTCTCGCGGATGAAAGCCGAGCTGGGGACGACGGCCCTGGCGGATATCTGGCGCGAGCTGGAAGTGCAGGAGTTCGTCCGCGGGACGCTGGCGCCGTTCTCCAAGGCACTGCTCAAAAAGGGGATTGACGAGAAAAAGCGGGGATCTTCCGGCTCCGGCTTTGCAAATTTCTTAAGTGAGCTGGTTTCTCCAAGGCCTGAGCTGGGGTGCCGCTGGCTTGAGCTGCCGAAATTCCTGGATGGGGAGATCTCTCTCGCCGTGGAAGAGTTGCGCCCAGATCCAGGAAAAAAAAGAGATTTCCGGGTCGGCTTGGCGCTCAAAGCCGGTCCTTTGAAGAATCCCGATCTCTGGCGTTCGCTTCTGGACCATTTCATCCGCTTCGTCAAAGAGAACGATGCGGCGGGAAAGACGACATGCGAGCCTGTGTCGACATCGGGCGGGACGTTCCAGAGCATCGTCCACCGGGAAGGGTTGGCGAGTTTGGTGGGGATCTGGCACGGGACGCTGATCGTCTACATCACTTTTTCGCGGGATTCGGCCGACTGCCGCGATTTTTTGGCGCGACTTGAAAAGGGGGCTGCCAACCCCCTCGCGCGGGCGCCGGATTACGTTGCGGCCAAGACAAAGCTGTCCGGTACCGGCAAAGGGGTGCCGCCCGTCGCCAAGGCGTATTTCAGTGTCGGCCGAGTTTTCGACGGGGTTTTGGTCCGCTCGGATGATTCCGACCGCGTTCGCACTGTGCTCGCGGCGCTTGGGGTTTCGTCGATTAAGGCGGTCGCCGGCTCGCTGTCGATTGTTGACAAGGGGTTTCTGCGCCGCATGGTCGTCCTGGCGCCGGGTGAACGCAAGGGGTTGCTTGCCGCGTTGGCAGGGGATCCCCGGGGAGTTTTCAAGAGCCAGGCGTTCATTCCCGCTGGGACGCACGGCTACTTTGCCAGTCGCATTTCTCCTCAGGCCCTTTGGAAAGCGGTGAAAGAAGCCGCCGCCAAGGTCAAGGGAGCGAAGGGGATCGCCAAGATGGAAGCGGACTTAAGCGACATTCCTGAGACGGTCCGCCGAGACTTGTCCTCTGCCTTGGGAACAGAGATCGCCATCAGCTTGAAGCAGACCGTCGGGATCGTGCCGATCCCCGAGATCACGCTGTTCCTGGAGCTCGCGGATGAGGCGGCCGCCCGGCGCGTTTGGGAGGCGGTCCTTGCGAAAG
The DNA here is from genome assembly GCA_005239795.1 of Planctomycetales bacterium. Classification (GTDB taxonomy): domain Bacteria; phylum Planctomycetota; class SBBH01; order SBBH01; family SBBH01; genus SBBH01. Next base: position 2,538 of record SBBH01000095.1, on the reverse strand, counting down.
GAGCCGCGCGGGGGACCTTTAAGGCGCAATCGTCCGGCCCGGGGGCCCCGGCCGGAAGTCCGACGGTCACCACGCTCCGGTTCGCAAAATCGCCAATCGCACCGGCCTGCGCGATCCACAAGGGGTGGTTCGTCGCGGGGATTTCATCTCAGGCGGTGAAGAGCGCCTGCCAGAGGATCGAGGTCTCTCCCACCTCTCCCATAAAAGGGATCGCCTCGGACGCAGCGTTCAAGGGAGCGTTCTCGCATTTGGGGAAGCCGACCGCTTTCCTGACCTATGAAGAAGGGCCTGATTCGTTCCGCAAACAGTACAACCAGATCGTGGGGGTCTTGCCGGTGGCGATCCTGGGATTGGAGCAGGCGGCCCAGGCGAAGGGGGAGGCTTGGGATCTGCCGGAGATCGACTTGGCGACGCTCCCATCGGGAGATGCGATCGCTAGGCATCTTTTTGGTTCGGCTCACGTGATGGGGGGCGACGCTGGCGGTCTTTGTGGCGAATCTTTCGGCCCCCTTTCTCTTGGCCTGGTTGATGTCGCCGGCGCCGGGCTTGTGGCGGCATGGGTCTTGCCGGCCCTTCATCAAGTCAAGGAAGTGGCCCAGACGAAGCAATGCGCAGCGCGTTTGATGGATATTGGTACCGGTGCCGCTCTATACAAGGTCAAAATGGGGCACGCGCCTCAAGCCATGGAGGATTTGATCAGGGAGAGAGAACACCTTGGTTTCGATGAAAAAGATTTCCGATGCCCTGTGCACGGCACGCGGTACCAGTTCACGTCAGCCGCAGCGCCTGGGGCTTCCGAGTGGGAAATGATCCGCGCTTGGTGCGACGAGGAGCATCACTCTGGAAAGATGATGGGCTTTAACGTCCTCTTCGCCGATGGGCATGTGGAGTTTGTCGAATCGGCTCTGTTCGAAAAATTGACTGAAGGAATAGAGAATGCCCATGCAGGAGAGTGACAAGTAGCTTCATGACACGTTGTGGTCGCCTGTCCGTTTTGGGGTGCGCCGTCTGGAGCTTGCGATGCGGGGTCCTCGCATCCCCCGCGGTCGACATCGAGGGGCTCAAAATCCAGGTCGCCGCGATCCGGGAGCTCCCCTTCAAAAAAGAGTTCGCCTTCGAGGCGGTCGACCGCGAGGGGGTCCGGAAGATCCTGGTCGAAGAGATCGACCGTGAGGTCCCGCCGGAAAAATTCGTCGCGACGCAGGCGGTCTATCGCCTGTTGGGGCTCGTGCCAGAGGACGGCTTCGCCTTGCGGGAGGCGACGCTCGACGTCGTGGCGCTGGGGATCGGCGGCGTCTACTTCCCGAACCGCCAGGCGCTCTACCACCTGACGGATTGCTCCGGGATGGCCCTGCCGATCCTGGCCCACGAGATCACGCATGCCCTGCAGGACCAGCACTGGCCGATCGAGCCGCGCGACGCCTTGTACACTGGCAATGGAGACCGGTCGCTGGCCTACCACGCTGTCGTGGAGGGGGACGCGATGGAGGTGATGGCCGAGTATGCCAAAGGGAATCCTGGCGCGTCGCGTCTGGCGCCGGACGAACTGGGCCAGCAGTTTTTTAATGCGATGAAGATCGCCGAGCATCCGCCGATCCTGAGCGAGCCGATGATGATGCCTTATGTTCAGGGGCAGAGGTTCGTCATGAAGCTCCGCGCCGCCGGCGGATGGGAGAAGGTCAACGCGGCGCTGGATGTCCCGCCGGTTTCGACCGAGCAGATCCTTCATCCCGAGAAATTCTTCGCCGGGAAGGACCTGCCGGTCGAGGTTCTGCTCCCCGATTTCGGCCCTCTGTTGGGTGCGGGGTGGCGCAAGCTCGACGAGGATACCTTCGGCGAGTGGATGACGAGCGTCGTCGTGCGGCTCATGACCGACGACGCCGTGCGGGGCCTGCGCGCCGCCGCCGGGTGGGGAGGGGACCGGTTCGCCCTGTACGGCTGCGGGTCGGATCACGCCTTTCTGTGGGGGTCCGTCTGGGACAGCGAGAAGGACGCCGTCGAATTTGAGCAGGCGATGCAGGCGGCCCTGGCGAGACTCTCTCCAGAGATCGGCCGCCGATGCGCCAACCGCTCCGGCGTGCGCGTTTTCGCGGCGATCGGCGCCCTGGATGAAGCCGAGATCGCCGCGTCGGTGAAACTCTTTGAAAAATCGTTGCTTGTAAAGTAGTTTGGCGCGTATGAAGCGTCGCCTCCACGAGCTATCCAAGGAATTGGGGCTCGAGAACAAGGTTTTGGTGGGGATCTGCCAACAGATCGGGATTCCTGTCAAGAGTCACGCTTCCATGCTCGATCCGGTTGAGATCGAGCGGGTGAAAATCTCGCTGCGCGCCAAGGGACACAAGATCCCGTCAGCGGGGGCCTCTGTCGCGGCCCCCCCCGCGGGCCCCCGCGCGCCGGGCGAGGCCAAATCCCTCTTCACGGTCAAGGTCATCGAAGAGAAGCCCGATTTCGGGCAGTCGGTCAAGCATGTCAAACTCGAACGGGTCATCAAACGCGGCCCCGGCCCCCGCCGGCCGTGGGGGCCTTCGGGGGTGGGGG
>SBBH01000055.1 GCA_005239795.1 Planctomycetales bacterium | reverse complement strand
GGCGATGTGCGCCCACCCTTGCCGCGAAACGGTGTCCGCCTTCTTCGAAAAGGCAGGGCTTTCATTGACAATGCTTGTGGATGCCTCGGGGGAAGAGTACGCCATTTGGAAAAAGGAGGTTCAAGGAAAGATTAAGGGCTGGGACAAGAGATTTGCCTCAATGGACGATCTCATGTCCGAGCTCGCCTGGATCGCGGTCAAGCTTCTGGAAAGCAACGATGATGGAGACGTCCAGTTCGCCGCCGGCGGCATTTTGGACAGGATCGGCCTCGCGGCCGCCCTCCCCCTTCTGCGACGCGCTTTCAAGAACGGAAAAATCCACCCGGCGCACGTGGGGTCCACGCTTCAGGTCTTGAGGGCGCTCGGGGATCGCGGCGATCTTTCGCTGCTTCTCGAGATTCTGGAAGGGGGGAATCAGGATGCGCGGACGATGGCGCTTTCAGCGCTCGGCGAACTGGCGGAAGACTCTCCGGAAATCACCAACCGCGCCGTCCCTTTCCTCAAAGACAACGATCCCCGCGTCCGATACCAGGCTCTTTATACGCTGGTCGATCTCGATGGGCTCCGCGCCGATCACCTGCAGAGGCTGTTGGATGATCCCGACCGATCGGTCCGCGCGACCGCCGCCTATCTGGGGGCCCGGCTCGCCTCGGAGGACCCCGCCCTGCAAAAACGGCTCGGCGCCCTTTTAGGCGACCCGGAGCCGTGCGTCCGGAACTCCGCCGCCTACACCCTCGGAACGATCTTCAAACCCCCTTGGTGGACGACGGGGTTCCCGGGATCTCTCCACAACCAAGAACTTCCCTACGTCCCGGCCGCTCAGGACTGGTGGCGCGCGCGCCAGAAAGAACCCTTAAAATAAGGAGAACTCATGAAACAATGTTTTGCGTCTTGACGCAAAAGTGCCTTCGCATGTCGGCGATTGAGTTAGACGGTGAAGCGCCGCTCGAGCAGGTTCATCAGGCGCACGAACTCGGCGTCCGACTTGAAGAAGATCGCGATCCGGCCGCGCCCCTTCTGGGCCCGGATACGGACCTTGGACCCCAAAACCTTCTGGAGGCGCTCCTCGTAGCTGGCGACCACGGGGTCGGCCGCGGCGCGCCGGCGCCCAGAGGCAGGGGTTCTGCGCGGGGCATCGGCCTTGGCCGTCTCGACGATCAGCTCGGCGTCGCGCACGGAGGACTGCTCCCGCTCGATCCCCTCCGCGGCGGCGAGGATCTTCTTCTCGTCTCCGAGGGCCAGGAGCGCCCGGGCATGCCCCATGGTGAGGGTCCCGTGCGCCACCTTCGCCTGGACCGCCGCGGGAAGCGTCAGAAGCCTCAGGAAATTCGCCACGGTCGGGCGCTCGAGCCCCACCTTCTTGGCCACCTGCTCCTGGGTGAGCAAGAAGGTCGTCAAAAGGTCATGGAACGCCTGGGCTTTCTCGATCGGGTTCAAATCCTCGCGCTGGATATTCTCGACCAGGGCGAGTTCCAGGGTCTTTTCGTCGTCGGCCGCGATGACGCGCACCGGAATCTTGGGGAGTTTTAGGCGGCAGGCCGAGCGCCACCGCCGCTCGCCGGCCACGAGCTCATAGGCGCCGGCTTCCCCCTGGCGGACCACGACTGGCTGCAAGAGGCCGTTTTCGCGGATCGACTCGGTCAACGCCTCAAGCGCCGCGTCGGTGAAGCGCTTGCGGGGCTGAAAGGCGGAGGGCTTGATCTGGCGCGGGTCGAGCTCGGCGACGGGTCCGTGGCCGCCGCCGTTGCCATTCCCACGAGGGGGGCCGTGGCCGTTCGCGGCCGCGCCGGGGGGTGACGCGGGAGGGCCCATCCGCACGGGCGAAGCAGGTTTCTCGCGGTTTTGCGAAAGGAGCGATTCCAGACCCCGGCCTAGGCCCATCAGGATTCCCCCCTGGAACACCGTTTATGGTCAGCAACGAGGCTGACGCCTGTTTTTATTGTCGGCTCTAATGGGGAAATTTCTTGAGCGGTTTTGAGCGGCTGCGGGAACGTCCTTTTTCGGCCGCGCGCTGAGCGAGGGTCTCCGGCATCCCAAAAAGCTTGCAGAAGCCGCGCGCCTCGTCGGCGCTCCAGGCGCGTGTCTCCTCCCCGTAGGTGGCAACCTGGCGGTCGAGAAGGCTCCAAGGACTGCGCGCGCCCACGACCTGACAGGCCCCTTTGAAGAGCCGCACGCGCACGTCCCCCGCGACGCGCGTCTGGCTCGCGGCAAACAGCGCCTCGATGTCGCGCATCGCCGGGTCGAAGTAGTGCCCCTCGTGCATCATCTTCCCGTAAAAAACCCCCAGGTGGTCCTTCCAGAACATCTGCCACTGCGAGAGGACGAGCTTCTCAAGCTCCCGGTGCGCCCCGACCAGGATCAGGGCCGCCGGCGCCTCGAAGGCGATCCTCCCCTTGATCCCCAGGATCGTGTCCCCGAGATGCATCCCGCGACCGACCCCATGGCGCCCCCCCAGGGCGTTCAAACCCTCCACGAGCGCGATCCCTTCCATCGCGCGGCCATTCAAGCGCGTCGGAAGCCCCTGATCAAAGGTGATCACAACCTCCTCGGGGCGCGCCGGAGTCTTGTCGACCGGGGCGGTCTTCAAATAGACCGACTCCGGCGGCATTCCCCAGGAATCGCGCGTCTCGCCGCCGCCGATCGTCGTCCCCCAGAGCCCGGCATTGATCGAGTAGCGCGTCGTGCGGGCGTCGATCGGGATGCCGCGGTCCGAGAGGTATTCCGCCTCCTGCTCGCGCGACCACCCCAGGTCCCGGATCGGCGTCAGGATTTTGGCCTTGGGGAGTAGCACCGAGAAGGCGATGTCGAAGCGCACCTGGTCGTTGCCAGCCCCGGTCGAGCCGTGCGCGACAACCTGCGTGCCGGCGCGCCGTGCCGCTTCGGCCACCGCCTGAGCTTGTGCCGTGCGCTCAGCCGCCACCGAGAGCGGGTAGACCCCCCCTTTGAGAACATTTCCTCGGATGAGATGCGCCAGGAAATCCCGGTAGACCTCGCGGCGCCGGTCTAAGGTCAGATGGCGCATCGACCCCGCCCGCTTGGCGCGGGCGGCGATCCGACGCGTCTCATCCCGCGAGAATCCCCCCGTGTCGACCGTCGCCGTGATGACGCGATACCCTTGAGCCTTAAGCCACACGAGGCAGAACGTCGTGTCGAGCCCGCCGGAGAACGCCAGGACGCAGGTTTTCGATTCCGCGGTGCGCCGGGCGCGAGGCATGGAAAAAACTATACGCGCGTGTGAAATCTCACGCAACAAAAGCGAAGGCGGCCACGGCGAGGATCAGCGTCCAAGCGATGAACGGAATGATCGACCGCTCGCGCAGGGCATCGGTCAGAGGCCCGAACAGAACCAGGGTCGTCGAAAAAGAGGCCACACCCGCCACTGCCAGAGGCAGGGGGCCGAGCGAAGAGGGAAGTGTCCCCCACAGGAGCATTCCCACACCGAGATCCACGATGAAACCCGCCACGCCCACCAGAAGCGCGAAAAGGAGGGCGACGTTCCGGTCGAGGCCGCAGAGAAGCCCGCTCCCAAAGGTCAGCCCCAGGCGGCCTGTCCCTGGGCAAAAGGCGGCCACCTGGGCGAAAAACCCCACCAGAAGCGCGTCCGTCCCATTGATCTCGCCTCGAGGAAGGGGCGCTCCCGGAATGAAGGAAACAGGCGTCCCCCAGCGATGGACCGCCCACAGGAACCCCCCCATCATCACAATCCCCCAGGGAGCCAGTTGCGACATTTCCCGCATGAACCGCATCTGCGCACCGAAGACAGCGGTGGGAACCGTCACCAGAATCAGCCATCCGAACCACAGCGCCCGTTCTCGGGCGAGGCGGCGGATCTCCCCGCGCAACGCGACGACGACGGCCAAGACCGACCCAAGGCGGATCGCATCGATGTCATAGTCATGCAGGGCAGGGCGGTCCGGAAATCCCCAGGCGTGAATCCACTGAAGATGGACATCCCCCGGCACCGGGAGGAGCCCCACCACCCCCTGCACGATTCCCTGGATGAACGCTTCCAAGACGCTCATGGCGCCCCCTGGGCTGCGTCCGACAAATCTTCTTGATAAGCACGAATACCAAAATCCGAAATTCGAAACAAACGCGAATGTTCGAAATTCCAATGTACAAAACAATGCAACTCGTTTAGGTCATTCGAGTTTGAAATATTCGTGCTGGCTTCGGATTTCGTGCTTCGGATTTCGAATTTACTGAACATTCGCACCCTTTCGAATTACCGAACAGAGCCTCGTAGGAGGCTCCTTTGTTTTCGGCGATTTCACCTGGAGGCTATCGGGTTTTCGTCCGCCGGGGGCCCGAGCGCGCCTGCTCAATCCAGGCGACCAGGCGCCCGGCGGCCCGAACTTTCGTGAGCCCCAAGGGGAGCGACCTTTTCCCAACCGACAAGAGCCAGCCCCGGAATGCCTCTCCCCCCAGGGAGCCGAGCGCGTTCAAGACGATCGCGTCGCAACGCTTGCGGCGCAGTTTGGCCAGCGCCGTGCCCGGCGAGAGCGCGTTCTCCAGAGCGAACCCGACCACAAGGCGTTTCCCCTTGGCCCGGCAGAGTGTCGCCAGAATGTCAGGATTTCGGACGAGAGGGAGAGAAAGTCGTGGACCTTTCTTCGAGCGCTTCGCACGCGCAGGGCGCGCAGGACGGTAGTCGGCGACCGCCGCGGCCATCACAAGGACATCGGTCCTGCGAAACGCCCGACGGCAGGCCATCAGCATTTCATGCGTCGTCCGGACTCGGATCAACCGAACGCCCAACGGAGGTGCAAGCGACACGGGGCCGGAAATGAGCGTGACGTGGTGCCCGCGTCGTCGAGCCGCCGCCGCAATGGCATATCCTATCCGGCCGCTGGAACGGTTAGAGAGAAATCTGACGGCGTCTATCGGCTCGACTGTGGGGCCGGCGGTGATCAGGAAACGGAAACGGCGCGCCATCGGTCATGAGTCATGAGTCATGAGTCATGAGTACGCGGGCAATCCGCATGACACATGACGCGTGGCGCATGACGTTCCTACGTTTCGTCCATATAGGCGGCGCGCAGCTCCCCCTCGATCGTAGCGGGACGGGGCGCGGCGGCTTGGGTTCCCGGCATGAGGCCCGGGCGCGCCGTCGGGACCACCGCGCGAAATGATTTCACCGCTGCGAGGATCCGGTCCCGCCCCAGAGAGAATTCTTCCTCGGTGTTCTCATGTCCCAGCCAAATGGTCGCCGCGCCGGCAGCGTAGAGGGGATCGACACCGAGCGCGCGCAGGACCCGGTCGGTCCGGCTTCCAGCAAACGTCCCCCCGACGGCCACGCCGGCCGTCTCGAGAAAGCTCGAAAGCCCTTCGGCGTTCCAGGCCGTGAACGTCAAACAGGCGGCTTGCGGAAGGCGGTCCGCCGCCCAACGGCTCCAAGGATCACAGCCTGGGAGTTTTTCTGTCCAAAACGACTCGACCGAATCGCGCAGGGCCGCAAGGCGCTTTCCCTCCGCTGCGCGATGCGCTCCAGCGATCTCAAGCGCCGCAGCGGCGCCGGCCGCCAGAGCCGGTTCAACGCCCCTCTCCGGCAGGGGCCAGCCGGCGCCTGAGGCCAGGACAAGGACGATCACGCCGCGCGGCCCCCCGAACAGGGAAGGGGCCAGCGTCACGAACGAAGCCTCAGCCCCGGAAAGTTCCTGCCAGATATCCTCCAGGCTCCAGCTCCAGGAAAGGTCGACGCCGAAGGGGATCCGCCGGCGCCTGGCGGCCTCGGCGATCCTGGCGAGCGGCAGACGGGTGCCGGTGCCGGCGATCGCGCTGCCACAAAAGACGAGAGAGGCCCCCCGCGCGAGCGACGTCTCGAAAGAGTCGGTGTCGAGCACCCCTGAGGCGCCGAAACGCCACGGCAGGATCTCCCGCCCGGCGACTATCATCTCCATCGGCGGAAAAAAAAGCGCCTCGGGCCCGGCCACGGGCCCCTCTCCATGCAGGATCCGCAAGCCCAGGGCGAGCTCGGCCCATCCGGACAGAAAAAGGATCTGCTCCGGCGCGCACCCCACGGCGCGCGCGGCGCGCTGGCGCGCCTTTTCGATCGCCTCATGGGCCCGGGTGGAGAAAAAATGCTTCTCACCGACAGGCGAACCGTAGCGTCCGGCGAGAATCGGCCCCATTTCCTGAAAGACCTCAGGGAAAATCGGATGCGACTCGACGTGGTCCCAGTCAACGCGCTGGAAGGCGCGCGCAGCGCGTTCCCGTTCGGCGCGGGCCAGGCGAAGGACCGGCTGGGTAAGCTTCACCGCGCCGCTCGTCCCGGAAAGGAGCTTGGCTTGGCAGGAGAGCCGGCAGCGGTCGTTTCCACCGCGGCGTTTGACCATGTCGCACTCGTCGGGGGCGGCGGGGCTCAAAGATTCGGCTCCCTCCTCTACCTCGACGATGCAGGTCCCGCAGGCGCCGTTTCCCCGGCAAACCGATTCGATCGGGGCCCCGGCGGCGTGAAGCCGCTCGAGGAGCGATTCCCCCGCCAGGGCCATCGCGTGGTTTCCCGAGGGAATGTAAATGACTTTGATCACAACCAGTCCCCGGTCCCCGGTCCCCGGTCCCCAACACCCGGATCCCAAAATGAATGCTCCCTGAAGACTGGAAACTGGGGACTGGCGACCTGTGTCACGCTTTCACTCCGCGCAGCCCCCGTCCGGCTTGCACCAGGAGGCGCCGCAATCCCCTTCGAACCGGGGCGCGGAAGATTGCGGCATTCCGCAAGAGTTGGCGGGAGCCACCCCCGTCGCCACGCCAAAGGTGGAAAAGCGCTTTTTGGCTTTGGGACTTGCGCAATGCGGACAGGCGGGTGGGACTTGCGCGCTTCGGACCAGGAGTTCGTATTCTTTGCCGCAGGCGGTGCAAGTGTATTCGTAGATCGGCATGCCGACTATTATGTCCCGGATGCCGGACCCTGTAAACACGGGCAAATCCCACCCTCCCCAAAAACCAGAAAAAAAGCAGGAATAAAACCTTCCCTCCCGGCGTCGTCTGTGTAGAAAGGAGGTCGTGCCGACAGAGTCACATTGGGGCCAGCGCCTCCCCGACGCCTGGGGGCTTTTGTGCCAGGATGTCTACCGGTCCGTCGCAAGGATCCTGAATGATGAGCACGAGGCACGCGACGTCTGCCAGGAAGCGGTGCTTCGCTCTCGCGAGGCGCTCGCAAGGGGGGTCGACAATCCCGCGGCCTATCTCCACACCGCCGCCGTGCGGCTGGCCCTGGATGGCCGGCGGCGCCGGAAGCGCGAGGCGCTCGTGACGCGGGATCTGGCGCGCGCCTCGGCGCGGGGGAACCCCTCGTCGCCCCTTGCGCTCCTGGCGGGGACCGAGCGCACCCAGAGGGTCTGGCAAGCCGTCCAAGCCTTGCCGGCCGAAGAGCGCGCGGTCCTCCTCCTGCGCGAGATCGAGGGCCTGCGCTACGCCCAGATCGCCGAGCGCGCCGAGATTCCCGCCGGAACGGTGATGTCCCGCCTGCACCGGGCCCGCGAGCGACTGAGAACTCTCTTGGCAACGGAGGCCGACCATGCCTGACAAGTCTGAAAACGGACCGCATCCGGGGGACCGGCTGTCAGGATATCTCGACGGCGAACTGCCGGAAGCCGAGCGGCGCGAGATCGAAATCCACCTGACGGCCTGCCCCGCCTGCCGGGATGCCCTCTCCCAGTTGACAAATCTTTCCAAGGAGGTCTCGTCGCTTCGCTTTCGCTATGAAAATGAGGACGGCGTCCCGGCCTTGGCGGAAGAAACGCGCGCGCGCCCGGCCTGGACGCCGAGGGTTTGGGCGGCCGCGGCGGTTCTCGCGCTGACGGCCGCGGGAGCGGGATGGCTGTGGCTCAATCTTCAAAAAAAGCCTGTCCCGAAAACGCCGCCGCTGACCGCCGAGATCCTCAGCCGGCGCCTTACCGACGGCTCGACGCTTTCCTGGACTCCCGGCACGAAAATCGAGTGGTTGGCCAGCTCGGGGGAAGCCCCGGCGGTTAGCCTCGTGCGGGGGACCCTCTACGCCAACGTCGCTCCTCACGCGGCAGACACCCCTTTTGTCATCGAAACCCCGTTCGGGCCGGTAAAAGCGCTCGGGACGCGCTTCCGGATCCACTGCGAAACCGGTGATCCCAATGCACAGGAGAACGCCATGACCACGAACGCGAACATGAAGGGCTCCCGTCTTTCCGTCGCCGTCTTCGCGGGGCTCGTCGTGCTGACCTCGCCCCAGGGGGAAGTCCGGGCCGGGCCCGGGGAGGAGATCCGTGCCGCGGCGGACGGCGCCCCGGTCGTCCACCATGCCGAGAGGCTGTCCGCTCTTTTCGCGCGTTACCACACCCCTGTAAAAGCGGACGCTGTTCCCTCCTTCAAGGAGACGCGTTTCCCGATCGACCCGGCCAAGATCCAAAACTGGCAGGAGATCAACTTGACACTCTCGCCGGCGGCGCGAAGCGCCCTCCTGGAAAGAGGGTTCGCGGTGGCGCCGTGGGGGCCTGATGAGTTCCCCGAAGCGTACGAGATCCTTGAGGACAAGCGCGTGCCGGTCCTGGTGACGAGTGACGCGCTCCTCCATCACTACCACATCCATTTCGAGGAATCCCTGGCGGCGCTCGAGACGGAATTGATGGCTCCCGACTTGGCGGCGCTCGTGCGCCACTTGAGGAATCGCGCCGTTTCGGCGATCGCCGGGAGCCCGGCGGCGCTTCGCTCCTCCACGGAATTGGCCGCGCAGTACCTAGCGGTGGCGGACGCGCTCCTCTCCTCAGCGGACGGGGGGACGGAGTTCCCGCCGGCCCTCGAAATGGTGGGGCTTAAAGGGGGATGGTTTCTCGCGCAACTCGACGAGATGACGGCCGACGGAAAGGAAAGCCCTTCCGAGGAAACCGTGAAGGCGTTTTTCGCCGAGCACGGCCACCTCCAAAAATTCATGGGATTCGACCCCAACGACGGCCGGGAATGGATGAATTTCGATCGGAAGATCAAGAACCTCGCCGAAGCGGAGTCCGTCCGCCGGTTCCTCATGCTCTATCAGAAAAAGTTCGAAAAACCGGCGGCGACTGAGATCGCTACTGCGGCGGGCCTTCCCGCCCTCCTTCCACTTCCTGCGGGACTCCAAGAGGAGGTCAATCAAGAACTCTCCTTCATCCTCGCACACGCCGAAAGGGTCGCCGCATCCCCCTTGTTCGGCTGTGCGGAGGATTACACCCAGTACATCCCCCGGAGCCATTACACGCGCACGCCGCTTCTTTCGCGCTATTTCCGGGCGATGATCTGGCTCGGGCGGATGACCTTCCTGATCCAGGAAACCGAGGACAGGGGAGACCGGAGCGTCATGCCGAAGGGGATCCCCATCACGATGGAGGGGTCCGCGGATATCCATCGCCAGACACTGGCCGCCTTCCTGATTTCGGACTGGCTCGCCCGGGAGACGCTCGCCGACGGAAGGAAGGCCTGCGATCTGCTCGATCGGATCTACGCGACGAGCGCCTTCTTCTCGGGACTCTCCGACGACCTCACCTGGCGCGACTACCGCGAGGTGGCCCATGAGCTCAAAGAAACGCCCGAAGAGCTGGCGACCTTCCCCGAGGCTCTCGCGGCGGCCCAGCGCCATCTGACCGCCCGCCGGAAGCCGGCCGTCTACGGTGGGACCGGGATGATCACGGTATGGGAGGATGAGACTGGCGCGCCGGAAAAGATCGCAGAGGCCACGCAAGGCCTGCGCCTCCTGGGACAGCGCTTCACCCCCGACGCCCACTGGATGCAAAGACTGGTCTACCCCGCCGTGAAAAAGTATTCGGGAAGCGGCGCCCCTTTCACCTACTGCGAAACCAACGGCTTTTCCATTCGAGGATTCGCGCGGGGGCTGGATGTCCTGGCGGCAATGGGAAGCGACCGGGCGCTCGCCATTCTCGAGAAATCCGGGGATGCCGATTACGACGGGTACGAAAAAGCGATGAAAACCCTGCGCCTCGAGACCCAACGCCTTCCGGAAACAGCCCGGACCGCAAACCTCTACAGCGGATGGCTCTGGTCGCTCGAACCGCTCCTGCATCCCCTCCCCGAAGGGTATCCCTCCTTCATGCGCTCGACCGCCTGGCAGGACAAATCCCTGAACGCAGCGCTGGGGTCCTGGGGCACCCTGCGCCATGACACGATCCTGTATGCCAAACAGATGTATGCAGCTGAGAAAGGAGGGGATAAAGGTTTCGATATCCCCGCCAGCTGGGTGGAGCCTCTCCCGGAACTCTATGCGCGACTTCTTTCGCTCTCGGCGATGACGCGCCAGGGGCTCTCAGAGATCGCGGGGATCGACAAGAAACGCGTCGAAGAGTTCCAGAGGTTCGAAAATCTCCTGGAGAAGATTCTCGCCATCGCCCAAAGCGAGCTCGCCGGGACGCCCCTGTCCAAGGAGCAGAAACTCTTCCTGGCGCGTTTCAAGGACCAGCTCGAATACGCGACAGCCGGGAACGCAGACACCAAAACGGTCCTGGCGGCGGATGTCTGCACCGGCCCCGTCTCCTCGGGGCTCGTGGTCGAGGCGGCGACGGGGACGCTCGACCTCTGCGTGGTGGCGGTCCCCTGCCCCGACGGGACCTTTTTCCTGGCGGCCGGGCCGGTCTACTCCACTTACGAATTCAAGCACCCGGCCGCCGATCGGCTCACTGACGGCGCCTGGCGGCAGATGCTCAAAACCGGGGCTCCGGCGCGCCCCGACTGGCAGCAGAACTTTCTAGATTAGAAGGCCGTCAGCCAGGCGGTCCCGATCACGCAGACGAAAGCGAAAGGGAGGAGGACCTTCCACCCTAAGTGCATGAGCTGATCGACACGCACCCGGGGCAATGTCCAACGGATCCACATCATGAGGAGCACCAGGGAGAAGGCTTTCGCAATCAAAACGAAGGCGCCGATCCCCGGGACGCCGAAATTGGGGTACCACCCCCCCAAAAAGCAGAGGCTCGCGATCAGGGATCCCACGAACATATTGACGTATTCGGCCTGGAAGAAAAATGCGAATCTCAGTCCCGTGTACTCTGTATGGAACCCGGCCACCAGTTCTGATTCCGCCTCGGGGATGTCGAAGGGGGCGCGATTCGTCTCGGCCAGGATCCCAACGTAAAAGAGGACAAAGGCCATCGCCAGGAACGGGCTCTGAAAAACGTACCAGTTCGCAAATCCCTTCTGGGCCTCGACGATCTCGGCCAGGTTCATCGATCCGGCGGCGACGATCACCGCCAGGAGGGTCACCCCCGTCGGGATTTCGTAGGAAATGACCTGCGCCGCCGAGCGCATCGCCCCTAAGAGAGACCATTTGTTGTTCGAAGCCCAGCCGGCCATCAGGATCCCGATGACGCCAATCGAGGAGATCCCCAAAAGATACAAGAGGCCGATGTTGAGGTTCGCGGCCGCGAGCACCACGCCGTTCTCGATCGAGCCCAGGACGCCGATCGGGATCACCGGCAAGGCCGCGAACGCCGCAGCAAAGATGAGATAGGGAGCCAGCTTGAAATAAAAGCGGTCGGCACGGGCCGGGACGATGTCCTCCTTCAACAAGAGCTTGATGGCGTCCGCGATCGTCTGCGACCAGCCGTGCCATCCCCCCACGTACATGGGACCTAACCGGTCCTGCATGTGGGCCGAGATCTTCCGCTCAAGCCACACGAAGAGCATCGGGAGGACCGAGACGATACCGGCTGCAGCGGCAGAGAGGGCTAGGAGGAGCCCAAATGCGAGAACCGCCTGAGGCACCGCGCCGAGGCGCGCGAGCGCTTCATGAACCACCGCCGGCTTCTCTCTTAACACCCAGCCGAGCCCGACGAGCGCCGCCGCCGCCGCCGTCTGAGCCAAAACGAGAAGGCGCCCTAGGGCCGGCGGCATGAGGCGGAGCGTCACGAGGTCTACCACCGTTCCCATCCGGGGGATCCCGGCGGCGTTCTGCTTGATCCGGACGATGAGAAAAACGTTGGCGGCCAAGGCCCCGGCCGCCAAGAGCCAGAGCAGCGTCCCGACGAGCGCGGCGTTCTCCTCAAGGAATTCAAGCGCCGCCGGCAGGAGCGCCGTCTGAAAGTAGCGCGCGAGATCAAGCATTGCTGTTTGGTGTTTTCATTTACCTGTCCACTTCTCCCAACTTGGGAGAAGTGGGCAGGTACATGAAAACACCAAACAGCAATGCTTGATCTCGCGCGC
>SBBH01000114.1 GCA_005239795.1 Planctomycetales bacterium | reverse complement strand
TCTTGCCACAGTGGGTAGGCTGGAAGGTTTCTCCTATTATGGAACCAGCCGGTATAGAATCACGCCACTTTGGCATGAGCAGGGATCTGTGCACAAACTTGGGAAACTCGCGGAGAGGTTCCATTGCAATCCTCGACCACGGCCGGACAATAGGAGACTGCGACAATGTCTAAAGTCCCCTCCCATCTTTTCGCCACGATCCACTACCGCGGCCGCGGCCCGGCGGGGCGCATGAAGGTCCGGATCGCCCTGATGGGCCCCGTCCCCAAGCCGCCGCCCAGCGCGGTGTCGATTGTCCGCATCCCAATCGAGATTAAGGACGAGGCCGGCCGGACCGTGCGCAAGAGGGAAGCGGCCGGCATCTTGGCGCCCCGCCAGCCGGTGCTCCTGACGGCGGACCTGACTCTTCCACCGGGACGCTACCAGGCCCGCCGCCCGAGGGAGGAGGCCTCCTTTTCATTTTCATTCACGCTCGCCAGCCGCCACCCTTACCCGATCAACCTCTTCTGCCAGCACGGCGGAAGGCGCCCCTCGATCCAGAAGATGCTGTCTGTCACGAACCTCGCCGGAGATCCCCTCTTGGAATCGTCCGAGCGGTTCGTGAACAGATGTTGCGAGAAAGGGACGAGACTTCCCCGTCCGAAAACCTTCAACTTGGCGATTGTCCGCGCGGTCGGCCGCGTTCAGACCTTGCGCGTCGACGGCCGCGTGGTGCGTCTGGCGCCGGACGATTACCTGATCGTGAACCCCCGCGGGCGCGTGGATCTGGTCCCGGACTGCTTCCCGCTCCATGAGCGGGTCCTGAGCTTTTCGCAGGAGACCCTTCGCACCTTCCGCGACGCCGCAGGGATTCCTCTCGAAAAAGGGCCGTTCGACTTCGCTGAAGACTCGCGTCCGATGACGCCGCGCCTGGCTCAGCTCATCGCTCAAGTCGAGTCGGCCATGCGGGAATCACACACCCTTGAAAACCCCTATGCTTCCACGCTCGCCTCCCACCAGCTTCTTCTGCACCTTTTGAAAACGCACCCCAATTCCCTCCAGAAGAAGCACGCCTCTGCCGTGCCGGAAAGCCTTGATCTCGGTCCGGCGCTGACCGTGGCGGTGCAGTACCTCGAGACTTATTATGACAAGCCCTGCTCCGTGGATCGGGTGGCCCGTGTCGCGGGAGTGAGCGCCACCTTCCTGCGCCGGCTCTTCCGCCGCCACCTCGGGCAAAGCCCCCTCGGCTACCTCCAGAAGATCCGGATCGAGAAGGCCAAGTCGCTTTTACAGGATCGGGCCAACACCCTCGAGAAGGTGGCCCACGCCGTCGGCTACCAGAACGTCCGCAGCTTCCAGCGCCTGTTCCGCGCGCGCACGAAAAAAAAGATCCGCGCCTTCCGCGTGCACTAAATATTATAAACGAGACTTGACCCCTTCTCCCTCCAAGTGCCCAGTGTGTCGTTTTGGCCGTCTAAAAAATGTTGATTTGGCCGTTGTCTAAAGGTCTCTGGCGACAGTACAAGCACTCTTCTCTTCTGAATGATGTCTGGCGACGGTTTTTTTGTGAAAAAGGGGTGCTTATGAATATGAAAATGAAAACTTCCTTGAGGATCCATTATTGGATTCTGTTCTGTCTGCTCTCGGCGGGGGTCTTTGGGGCCGAGCCTTTTGCCGCCACCTTTGCGCCGCCGGATGTCACTAACTGTCTCCCTGGCGGGCCCGGGACTACAACATGCCCCGAAGTCGTGACTATATGCACCGGACCGGTAGACACGATCTGTACCGCGCCGATAGACACCGAATGCCCTATCAGGCTGACAATATGTCCGGATACAAAAACAGAATGCCCTAGAAACCCGGAAGAGACGAAATGCCCCAGGAAAAAAACAAAATGCCCTGTGATAAAAACAAAGTGTCAGTGCACCAAATGTCCAAAGGTAGAAACGGAGTGTCCAGTGGTGAAGACGGAGTGTCCAGAGGTAAAAGTAGAAACGGAGTGTCCAAAGAAGAGAACGGAGTGTCCAGAATGCAAGAAGAAAACGCCAGCCAACGACGGATTCCTGTCCTGCCCTGGCAGGGGGTTTTAGAACAATGTTAATCCAAGGGGGCCTTGTGAAAAATTTTGCGAAACGGGGAATGTCGGCTTTGCTGTTCGTTTTCATCGTTGGGGTTGGGAGCCCGGCAGCGTTCGCTGAGGATTCCTCAGAATTGACGGGCTGGTTAAATTTTATGCAATGGCTCACGTCCCCAAGCCTAGGGCAGGATATAGACGTTCGTCAGGAAGACCCCGGGAAGGTGGGTGGTCCCCCCATTGGCGACCCCTGGGATATACAGGGGCGGGTGAGGATTGACTTTCCCCTTTACGAGCTTCCCCATTACCGTGAGATGGTGTCAATCACTTATGATAGTTTCTTCAATCCCGAGACAGATAGTGTCATGGGGCCGGGGTTTTTCCCCTCGTGCCTTGAGGGGATTTTTCAAGAGGCAGTCCCTCCCTCTGGTGAAAAACCTCTTATTTTTTATAAGGGGCGTGGTGGCTCCCAGGTGCGAACACTCATAGATCCGACGAACCCCAGAACCAAAGAAGTACCATCGATGGCCTGGGTACACAATAACTACGCCCAAAAACCCCCTCTCCGAAGGTTCACAACCAATATCGTTGGCAAAACGTATAGCGCCTCCAAGGAAGATTCGATGGGGAATCGAGTCGAGTATATACGGATCGGCACACAAAAATATGAGAAGAATCATTATCCCCCCCAAAAAAGATTGTTCGATGTTTACGTGCCAGTCAAAGAGTACCGCGCGAGTGGACTCACCATTGAATATGACTATCGCACGGGGGAAAAGTCTGGGCTTCTCGAGAAGGTGCGGTATTCCAATGGCGATGTTATTTGCTACGCGTATGAGAATCCCGACGGACCCCTGACACGCCTCACCGCGATCGAGATCCTGCAGGGAGGAGCGAGCCCGCGCAAATTCTGCTTTGGCTACGACGCTTCCGATGAGAAGAAGCTTAAAACCATGACATCCCCCGATGGCAATGTCATATCTTTCGAGTACACCAGGAAAGGGTTGAGGGACCCAAAGAACTCAACACCGCTTCTCAAGTCTTACAGACTGCCAGATGGCACAGTCCCCTTTGTGAACGAATACGAAGAATCGTCCCTGGTGGATGGACCACCCTCCCCCTTTCGCCGCTTGAAGAAGCAGATCCTGCCGAATCGGGACGGAACGGAATACGCACGTTACGAGATGGAGTACGACCTGAAGAGCCCTTCAGGAGAGCTGTTCAATCGTTTCTGGAGGCATGCCGAGGGGGAAGGACAGTTTACGGACTTTTTTTATGAGGAGGGAGAACAATTTGGCAGGAAAGGGCGTGGATTCGTTGTCACTAAGATATGTCGACACAATACCCAAACCGGCAGTACGTATGTTACAAAGTACACCCACGCCGGACTGGATCTCCTCGAGAGTGTGACTGATCCCACGGGGATGACGACGGTATTCCAATACGACGAACAAAACCCAAACAAGCTGCGTCGGGGAGATGTTCTGAAAGTTACATCATATTCTGCTCCGTGGGACCCGAATCCCCAGACGAGGATCACTGAATATCAATACGACGAACATGGGCGTGTCACCCAAATGAGGGACCCCGAGGCGGTCGCATCGGGCGATCCCGACAGGGTGACCGTGTACTACCGTCATCGGTATTTCGAGAACACGACTGTGCCGCTTGTCCAGGAGACGACAGAGGAATGGCCCGTGACGGGGACAGACGGCCACATGAGGCTGATGAAGATCGTTTGGACGTTCAGCAGAGAGGGGTATCCCCTGACGGTCACGAACCCGATGGGCGTCCGGACTGAGTACGAGTACAACTCCCGCGGTCAGGTAACCAAGCAAATAGTCCGCGATCTTGATGGAAAGATCCAGGTGTTTAAGGAGGTGACCTACGACCCGTGGGGAAACGAGGTCAGTCAGAAGCACAACGGCGAATTGATGGTGATCAAGCAGGTCAATCCCCTGACGAACAAGGTGATGAAAGAGATAGATGGCCAGACGGGGGCGGTCGCCGAATTCTGCTACGATGTCAACGGGCGCTTGAAACGCCGGATCGATTGTAATTGGACAAAGAAGCAGACGGACATCAACTATGACGAGTGGGGACGGGAAGTGTTGAGCTCCACTGATTTCGGTCTTGACGGAAAACGCCTGCATGTCCAGAACGAGTTCGAAGGTCTCTTCCAGCTCAAGGCGACCTACAATCGGGCTGATCCTCTCAATCCAGATCCCAAGGACCCTGAAGTGCGCTATGAGTACAACAGCGATAATCAGGTGGTGCGTATCGTGCGGAAGATGGGCGTGGGGCCGGATATTGTCCGTGAGTACGGATATGACAAGTTTGGGAGACTTAGAGAAACCTTTCTAGGTGATGAGCTTCTTGAACGAGTGACCTATAACGGGCATGGCGAGGTCGTCCGACGCGAGACGGTGGATGGAAGCTACGTCGATTTTGTCTACGATTACAACGGCCGTGTGACCTGCTCAACGTCCTATCGCAAAGGGGGGATTCCCATCGAGAGGACGGAGACAGAATACGACGAGCGCGGGAAGCCGAACCGCTCCACACTGACGCTCTACGATCAAAATGGCCAACGTGTTACAGCGCGTGTCGCCGAGACTCTACGCGACCTCAACGAGTTGCCGACCTGTGAAACCGACACTTTAGGGAATAAGACCTTCCGCCAGTACGATGCGCTCGACCGCGTGACGCTCGTTCGGCAGACAGGGGCCGATGGACAGACCATCGACGAGCGGACCTACAAATATGATTCCCAGGGGAACGTCTACCAGGAGACGCTGCGCCGGATCTCGACAGATGCTGGCCAGCCGGATCAGCTTCTTGTGACGACAAGGACGTTCGACAAGAGGCTGAAGAAGACCGAGACAGATCCTACGGGCGCGACCACGCAGTGGGAGTATTATCCAAACAGCGACAAAGTCGCGAGCATGACAGATCCCGCGGGCCTCACGACGCGTTATGAGTACGACAAGGCGGGAAACCTGCTGTGCCAGTTGATCGACATCACCGGCGACGGTGACAAGACGACGAACCCAAACGTTCAGTATGTCTATGACGTCTATGGCAGATGTGTCCAAAAGACCGTCATGGACAGGGGCCAAGGGTCCAAAACTGAAATGTTGACGTACGAGCAGGGGGGACAACTTGTAAGGGTGATGATGGCCGATGGCAGCTTTTGGGAGTTTAAGTACGATGATCGCGGCGAGACCGAATGGTCGAAAGATCCAAACGGCACACAAGCCTTTATCAAAACAGACGGTCTCACCCGCACGACGGAAACAAGCATCTTCCCTGCCCCTGGAGTGGACGGAGAGACCTTCAACCGCGTGGTCGTCGTCGACCCCGGCATTCGTACGGATAACTATGTGAAAGGGGAGGTGGGGGCGGTGGGTTACGAGATTTTTGAGTCGGTGGAGGTTGAAGGGGGACTGACCACTCGGACAACGCGGTTCGTGAAGATCGATGGCAGGCCGCTGCAGAAGTATGTCTATGAGTCGGCTGTTGACTCTCGCGGGCTTCCCGCTTCTGACACCTTTGGAGATAGGAAGACTTATTATTATTACGATGGCGCGAACCGCCTGAATCGGATCGACGTCACGGTGCCAGACGGATCGGCGACGAAGACCGTCTGGCGGGCCGACACCTTTTTGGGGGGGGAGTCCGTGGTGCAGGAACGGTTCGGTCCGGAGGGGATGCTTGTGAGGCGAACGAGCTACCACCCGGAACGGGGGTTTGATTACCAGACACATTGCTACGATTCCGTCACACCCCGGTCCATCCTTGGAACCACAACCGATCTCGATGGGGAAGGGAAGCCCTTATTCGTTGGGCGGTTCCTCTTTAACGGAGATGGGAGTTGGAACAGAAAGTACACTGGCCAAGAGTCGTTCTACGAGGGTGAGTTTCAATCGCGGGTGACGACGGCCTATCTGGGGGTGGACAATCCCGATGGGGACGGCGTTCCTCCTCCTAAGTTCCAGATCAAATTAGACATCGATCAGCATGATGACGGCGGCCTGAGGGAACTTTCGCGTAACGGCATCTCAGAACAGTTCTCCCGTGACCCCGTGACGTGG
Source organism: Planctomycetales bacterium (assembly GCA_005239795.1). GTDB lineage: Bacteria > Planctomycetota > SBBH01 > SBBH01 > SBBH01 > SBBH01. Next base: position 484 of record SBBH01000114.1, on the reverse strand, counting down.
CGCGTGACTGGGGTGAACGGGCGCGACTGGACGCGCAGTCCCAATGGAGATGTCACTTCCCTGGATACAGGGGCCGGCTTGATGTGTTTCACCTATGACAGTCGTGGCAGGGTGATCCGCGTGCAGGATGAAGCTCAGGGCATTGATTCCCGCTACATTTATGGACAGGTCGGCATCGTCGCAAGGATCACACCGTCGGGAGCGGAATACTACGCGATGGATACGATCTTCGATGAGAATGGCGTGAAATTTCGCTCCTTTGGAGGAGGGTGTTACTCGGAAAACCGGGATCATCCGGACGGCTTTTATCGATGGGATTCGTTGGATGGGACTTTCCAAGCCGTCAAGGAAAACGGGGACCTGATCATGGCGGGTCTGCAGGATCCTTATGGGGCGCCCCGGTTTCTTGTCCCTGCGTCCGGTGGAAGCGATTATGAAGAGGTTCAAGATCGCGTCTCGCCTGTAGGAAGCCAGTTTTGGGTGG
>SBBH01000061.1 GCA_005239795.1 Planctomycetales bacterium | reverse complement strand
CGGGCGCGGACTCCCGTGGCGGGGGCGGGAGAGGGCCCGTTTTCTCCAGGAACTCCAGGTACGACGCATGGGCCCGTTGTCCGGTGAGGGTCCGGCGCAGGAACTCGATCGCTTGGGCCTCATCGCGCAGGACCGGGACGACCGCCGAGATCCCCAACTGTCCCAGGACGACGGCGAGCGACCGCGATATCCTTATGAGGACCAGCTCATCCCCCTTGGCGCGCCACGATTGGTGGTAGTTGAGGAGCGCGCTGATCCCGGTGCTGTTGACGTAGCTCACCTCACCGAAATCGAGGAGGGTATCGAGGCGCTTTTCGAGGAGGAGCGAGTCGAGGACGCTTTCAAAGTCGAGGGCTGTTGCGGCGTTGATGAAGCCTGACAACTTGACGATCGCTAGATGCGGCTGCAGCTTGGGGCGGACGACGCGGACCTTCAGGTGGCGGCCCACGCTTAAGAACTTAGGTTGGCCGCGCGTCCTTGTCAATCCTTCGACTCGTCTTGGCCAGCTGTGAGCACTTCGCTCAGAACAGGTCCTTTGGGCTCGTTCTCGAAAGTATACTGGTTTCCATGGCCATTCGGACGGGAGCGGCCCAGAGCGTTCCGGATCTGCGCGCGCGCGCCCGCGCGCTTCCTGAAAAACCGGGTGTCTACCTGATGAAGGACGCCAAGGGACGCGTTCTTTACGTGGGAAAGGCGAAATCGCTCAAGGATCGCGTCTCCCAATATTTCCAGGGACCGCGCGATCCCAAGACGGTCCTCTGGACGGTGCAGGTGCGAGAGATCGAGACGCTCAGGACCCCCTCGGAGGTGGATGCCCTTCTCCTCGAGGCCCGGCTCATCAAAGACATCCGCCCGAAATACAACAAGGAGCGCAAGGATGGAAAGACCTTTCCGTTTCTCCAGATCACTGTGGATGAGCCTTTTCCGCGCGTCGAGGTGACGCGGGATCCACGCCCCGGGGCGGCGCTCTACGGGCCCTTCACTGACGCGGGGGCGCTGCGCCAAGCGGTGCAGATCTTCCAGAGGGTGTTCCGTTTCAGGACGTGCGAACTCTCGATCGATCCTGAAAACCCGAAGCTTCGGCTTCAGCGGCCGTGCCTCCTGCATTGGATCGCGCGTTGCACGGCCCCCTGCGCGGGGCTCGTGACCTCCGAGCGGTATGCGCAGGATATCGCGGCTCTTCGGATGTTCGTGGAAGGGGGCCGCGAGCCCCTTCTTCGGGATTTGACAGACCGTATGAAGAGGGCGGCCGGCCAGATGCAGTTCGAGGCCGCCGCAGTCCTGCGGGACCAGATACGGGCTCTGGAAGGGCTCTCGCAACGCGGCTCCTTCAGCGATCGACCCGAGGCGACCCCCCTTCCCTTGCGTCCGGAGGAGGCGATGGAGGATCTCCAGAAGGTTTTGGGCCTGGCCGCGCGGCCCCGCCTGGTGGAAGGAATCGACATCGCCACCATCGCCGGGGAGGATTCCGTCGGATCCCTGGTCACGTTTGTCGACGGGATCCCTTACAAGGACGGCTACCGGCGGTTTCGGATCCGCCGCGTCAAAGGGGTCGACGATTTCGCCGCCATCCGGGAGGTGGTTGAGCGACGCTACCGGAGGGTCCTGGCTGGGGAGGAACCTCTGCCTGACCTGATTCTTGTCGATGGCGGAGCCGGACAGCTCGGGGCAGCTTGCGCCGTTCTCGGGGAGCTGGAGCTGGCTCATCTCCCGGTCGTGGGGCTTGCCAAGCGCGAAGAGCTTCTCTATCGGTCGACCCATCGCCAGCCGCTCGCGCTCCCGCGCCGCGCCCTGGCGCTCCGGTTCCTCCAGCATGTGCGCGATGAGGCCCACCGATTCGCGCAAGGTTACCACCATCTCCTGCGTTCGAAGCGCCTGAGGTCAGGCAGTCATGGGTCATGAGGAGTGAGAAATGATCTGCGAGGCAATGGCCGGCTCAGCACTCAGGACTCAGTACTCAGTACTGTTCTTATGCTTCGCGTGATTGCGGGATCGGCGCGGGGGAGGCGCTTGACCTGCCCGGCCGGAGGGGGGACGCGCCCTCCGACTGATCTTCTCAAAGGGGCGATTTTCAATATTTTGGGACGGCGCGTTGCCGGGGCGAAGGTTCTCGATGTTTTCGCCGGATCGGGTGCCTTCGGGATCGAGGCTTTGAGCCGGGGGGCCGCCACGTGTCTTTTCCTGGACCAGGCGCGCGAGGCGGTCCGCGTCCTCACAGAGAATCTCGCCCATGTGGGGTTCTCGGACAGGGCCGAGGTCTACTGCGCCGGCGCCGAGAAAGTCGGTTCTCTTGAACACAGAGGGGAACGGAGTTTCGACCTGGTGTTTCTGGATCCCCCCTTTGCCATGGCGCGGGAAGAGGGTTCGTTGCGGATGTTGGAGCGGACGGCCGCGGCGGCCCTGGCGCTCCTGACGCCGGGCGGCAGCCTCGTGTTGCGGCTGCCGCGCAAGTGTCGCCCCCCCCCTTCGCTCCCGGAGCCGCGGGATCGGCGCATCTACGGGGATTCCGAGGTTTGGCTCTATCTGGATGTCGAGCGCCGCCCGGAGGGGGGGTAGCCGTGGCGCTTTTCGTCTCGAGCGGTGCAGCCGCCTATCACTGTCACAACTCCGGGAAATGCTGTCAGAGCTACCAGATCGGCGTCGACCCTGAAAAAAAGAAAGAAATCGCCGCCCGGGTCGAGGGGATTGACGCCTACGCCGGCCAGGATCTCTTCGATCCGGGGGTTCCCGGCTCGTTCATCAATCACGCGATGCTCAAGCGTCCCGGCGGAAAATGCGTCTTCTTCCGGGACGACGCCCTGTGCGATCTCCATGGGCGTTTCGGCGAGGAGGCCAAGCCCCTCGTCTGCCTGCAGTACCCGTTCATCGCCACGGGAACGCCGCGGGGAGTGTCGGTGGGGCTTTTCTATTCCTGTCCCTCGGCGGTCCTGACCTTGCGCGAGGCATCCCGCTTCGAGATCCTTGAGGACCCGCCCGGTTTCAAACGGCCCGTCATGACCAAGCAGGTCCCGACCAACTACCCGCTCTGGTTCATGCCGGGGCGAGCGCTTTCCTGGGAATTCCACCAAGCGATCGAGAGATGGATTCTCGCTTCCCTTCAAAATAAGGCGCTCCCTTTGCGCGGCGCGCTCTGGGCCGTCCGGCAGGTCCTGGAAACGGCTTCCACAGAGGGGGATCTTGACATCCGGAAGGCCGATCCCGTTTGTGCGTCCGCCGTGCGCTCTCCCGCTGATCTCAAGCTTCAGAGGCGCTTTGCCGCGCGCTTCGCCGAGCGGCGCGGAAAGATCGGCATTGCATCGGGGGGGACGGACCTCGCGATCTATAAGACGCTCGTGGGGCTCCTGGGGAGTGAGGGGAAGGCGCGTCCCGCCTGGGATTCTATCGAGCCGGCCTGGGAAGGGGTCCTGCGCCGCTACCTCTGTGGCAAGGTGTTCGCCAATATGCTGTTCATCGAATACGGCATGATCCCCGCCTATCAGAGCGTGCTGGCGCTCCACTGCTTGGCCGGTTGGGTTTTGCAGGCGCTGTCGGATCTCAGCGCCAAACCGATGGATCTCGACAGGGTCTGCGAGGCGATCGAATACACGGAGCGGCTCTTTCCGCATGACGACAAGACTTTTTCTCTATGGTCACGCGAGGAAGCCGCCTACGAGACGACGGGGCTCGATTACGCCCGGATTCTGCTAGCCTAGGGCGTCGCGCGGAAATAACTGCTGTGTTTGATAGAGATTTTTTCGTCTAATTTCTTTCCGCACGGCGCCTTATATAGGATTCGTGTAAAAAAGTAGGTGTTTTTCATGGTTCCTCCGAAGGGGGTCTGCGCCCTTCTTTTTTCCGGCTGGCCAAGCGCTTGTCGGCAAGCATCTTACGGCGCGCCCGGCGCGAACGGCGACGCTTTTGTCTTCGGATTTTCTCGATTTCCTGCCGGGTGCGGCTTTGGCGCCCCAGCCGCTCCGCCTCGATCTTGTCGGCGAGGATCCGGCGGGCAAGGAACCGGTTCATTGCCTGGGAGCGCTCCTGCTGACACCGGACGGAGATCCCGGTCGGGCGGTGTGTCAGGAGCACGCAGGTGGAGACCTTGTTCACGTTCTGGCCGCCGGGGCCACCGGAGCGGACAAACTGCTCGTCGAGGTCCGCCTCCCGGATTCCCAGGGCCGCCATCCTCGCGGCGAGCTGGCGGGACTTCTCGAACGACACGGGAAAGCGGGCGTCGGTCATGACGTGAGCGCACGCGCCAGGAGAGGGAGGCTCACGTCATAGCGGTAGGTGATGTTCATGTGGCCGTCGTCGAACTCTTCATGGCGCACCCTGACTCCACGGCGGCTCAAGGCCGAGACGAGCATGCGCGACCCCCAATGGAGCGAGAACTCGTCGCCGAGACCGCGGTCCACGTAGACCAGGCGTGCCGCCCGGAGCGCCCCGGCACGCCGGGCCGCCATCCGGGCCGGGTCCCAGGCGAGCCACCGCTTCCAGACCTCCGGCCGCAGGGCTCCCATCGCCAGGTCGAAAGGAAGGTCGAGCCTCAACGGCCTCTCTTTCGGGGGGGTTTCGCAGGGGGTTTCCTGTGAGGACGCGGCTTTTGATCCTGTGGACGATGAGCGAGCTTGTCTTCTGGAAGATCATCGGGTCGCTACTTGCAGGGTGGAGAGAGCTTCGTATACTGCCGTGCGAGAGTGCGGTTTTAGAAAGGAGGCATCCGCCATGGCCTACATCGTTACGCAGAACTGCTTCAAGTGCAAGTACACCGATTGCGTTGAGGCTTGTCCTGTGGAGGCTTTCCACGAAGGGCCCGAGATGCTTTTTATCAACCCCGACACTTGCATCGACTGCGACGCTTGTCGCGAGCTCTGTCCGGTGGGGGCGATCTTTGCCGGCGACGACATGCCGGACAAATACAAGGCGTACCTCGACTACAACGCCCAGCAGTGCAAGAGCACCCCTGTCATCACGCAGAAGAAGGACGCCCTGCCGACCGCCAAGACGAAGGAAGATCTGGAGAAGATGGGGGACGCGCAACCCAGACCAATTTGATCGTCACGAGTCGTGAGTCATGCGAGCACGCGTGTCGCATGACGAAAAACTTATTGACAGCACCCAATCAAAATGTAGTCTTTCTCAAACTTATGAGTCGCGAGTTCCGAGAATTGCTGATCCGTCCCACCATGGTGATGCGACGCCCGGGCGCAGGGGATTTCCGCGTCTGGGTTGTCTTCGCTTAAGTCAGACCCTCGACAAGCGGCTCCCCTCGAAGCCCGGGCGAACGCCGGCGG
>SBBH01000107.1 GCA_005239795.1 Planctomycetales bacterium | reverse complement strand
CGACTACGTCGTCGGGCAGGACATCGCCAAAAAAGTCCTCTCCGTCGCCGTCTACAACCATTACAAGCGGATCCAGGTGGAGTCTCGCGAGACGCCGTCGGTCGAGACGGTGAGGCGCGTCGACGTGGAGCTCGAGAAATCGAACGTGCTCTTGATTGGCAGCACCGGAAGCGGGAAGACTTTGCTGGCGCGCACCCTGGCGCGGATCCTGGATGTGCCGTTTGCGATCGGGGACGCGACCACCCTGACGGAAGCGGGCTATGTCGGTGAGGACGTGGAGAACCTGCTCCTGCGGCTTCTGCAGGCGGCTAATTTCGATCTGGCGCGCGCCCAGCAGGGGATCATCTACATTGACGAGATCGACAAGATCGGAAAGACCTGGCACAACGTCTCGATCACGCGCGACGTCTCGGGGGAGGGGGTCCAGCAAGCGCTCCTCAAGATGCTGGAGGGGACGGTCTCGAATGTCCCTCCCCAAGGCGGCCGCAAGCACCCGGAACAGCAGTACATCCAAGTCGACACCACGAACATCCTCTTCATCTGCGGCGGGACGTTTACGGGCCTGGGCGAGATCATCGGCAAGCGCCTTGGGAAGCAACAGATCGGCTTCAAGGGGACTCCCACGAGCTGGAGCGGACAGGACTTGAAAAAACTCCTGCCTTTGGTGGAGCCAGACGACCTAATCCATTTCGGGATGATCCCGGAGTTCGTGGGGCGCCTTCCCGTGATCGCACCCCTCGAGCCGCTCGACGAGGAGGCGCTCGTGAGTATCCTGACCGAGCCCAAGAACGCGCTCGTCAAGCAGTACCAGCGACTTTTCGAGATGGAAGGGGTCGCCCTAGAGTTTTCCGAGGAGGCCTTGCACGAGGTGGCGCGCCAAGCTTTGAAGAAGGACACCGGCGCGCGGGCGCTCCGGCAGATCCTCGAGGGGGCGATGCTCACGCTCATGTACGAACTGCCGTCGCAAAAGGATGTCGCCCGCTACGTGATCACCCCTGAGGCTCTTCGCAAGGAAGGCCGCCCCCAGATTTTCCGCCGATCCGCACCCAAACGCGATATCGCCTAATCGCCTATTATAAGGAAAGTCTGCGTGGCGGACGCGGCGATTTCCATCCAAGGGGTTTCCAAGGAATTCCGCTCGCGTGGGCGCACGACGACAGCCCTCGACGGCGTCACGCTTGATCTTTCGCAAGGGGAGTTTGCGGTTTTGACCGGCGCCAACGGTGCGGGGAAGACGACGCTTCTCAAGATCGCCGCGGGTCTCGTCCTTCCGGATCGCGGAGATATCTCAGTCATGGGGTACCCCGCGGGGACTGCCGCGGCGCGGCGCCTCGTGGGATTCGCTCCCTCGGGGGAGCGCACCCTTTTCTGGCGGCTCTCGGTCGAGCACAATCTTTCATTTTTCGCGGCGCTTCGGGGGCTCGCCCCTCGGGCCGCCCGGGCCGAGACCGAAAGGGTTCTGGGGCTCTGCGGGCTCGCGCCGCATCGCGCGCGGCTCGTGGGGGAATGCTCCGCTGGGATCCGCCAGCGGGCGAGCCTCGCCCGGGCCCTTCTAGGGGAGCCGGCCGTGCTCCTGGCGGACGAGCCGACGCAGGGTCTCGACGGCGCGTCCGCCGGGGCGTTCTGGGAGGTTTTGAGGGCGGCGGCCGACCGGGGCGCGGCGGTCGTGGTGGCGACGCACCGCATAGACGAGGCGCGTCCCCTGGCAGACGCCGTCGTGGCGCTCGAGGGGGGACGGATCGCCGACGTCGAGCGGACGGGCCGCCGGAAAGAGGCGGCGACATCAGCGCCGCCCCTCGCGCGGGCCGCGGGAACGCTTTTTCACAGGAGCCTCGCCGTCGCGCGCAAGGATGCGAGGCTCCAGTTTGGGACCCGGTGGGCGTGGGGGGTGAAGCTCGCTCGTACGGCCCTGATACTGACGAGTTTTTACTTCGTCTCGCGTCTGGTGGGTTCCTCGGCGGCGCTCGCCTCCTACGCGGGGGGATATTTCCCCTTTGTCCTCGTCTGGATTTCCTTTCAGGCAGTCCAGACCGCGGCCCTTTCTGTTTTCGTGACGGAGGTGCGGGGCGGGCAGTTGACCGGCGTCCTTGAGGCGCTCGCGGTCAGCCCCGCCCCCCTCCTCCAGACGCTTTCTTTTTCCGCCGCGTGGCGGCTTCTCATTGCGACCGTGGAAGGGGCCGTGTGCTTCGGTCTCGGTCAGCTCCTCTTCGGAGCTTCGTTTTCTGCTTCGCTACACAGTTGGGGGGCGGTGCTCACGGCCCTGTTTCTGATGTCACTTTTCCTGGGGGGGCTGGGCTTGGCTTCCGCGGGTCTTGTACTGGTCTGGGGGGTGGGGACGCCGCTTGTTTCCGCTTACGGGGCGCTTTCGTCGCTCTTGGGCGGGGCGCTCTACCCGGTGGCGGTCCTGCCGGAATTTTTGAGGGGGCTTTCGGTGTTTTTTCCACTGACGCTTTTTTTGCGTGTGGCGCGGGGGGCGCTTCTGGGAGGGAACGTCGAGGCCGCGGATCTTGCGG
>SBBH01000253.1 GCA_005239795.1 Planctomycetales bacterium | reverse complement strand
GTAGGCTGGAAGGTTTCTCCTATTACGGAACCAGCCGGTATAGAATCACGCCACTTTGGCATGAGCAGGGATCTGTGCACAAACTGGGGAAACTCGCGCGGGGCCTGCGGTTGCGCGCCCTGGGTGAAACGCATAAACTGGCGCGATGGATGGCGGCGCCCAGCGCATCACCTCTCCGGTCTTGCGCGAGCGCAAGGGGGACGCCCGCAAAATCGTCTGCCTGACAGCCTACGATTTCCCCTTCGCCGAGATCGTGGACCAGGCCGGCGTCGATGTCGTCCTCGTCGGGGATTCCCTCGGTGTCGTCGTCCAGGGGCAAGAAAATACCCTGACCGTCACGATGGACGAGATGCTCTACCACACGCGAATCGCGGCCCGCGCTGTCAAACGCGCGCTTGTCGTGGCGGATATGCCGTTCCTCTCTTACCAGTGCGGACCCGACAAAGCGGTTGAAAACGCCGGCCGGTTCCTCAAGGAAGCGGGCGCCGCCGCCGTAAAACTGGAAGGGGGCCGGAACATCGCCGCCACCCTTGAGGCGATCGTGCGTATCGACATCCCCGTCATGGGCCACGTGGGCTTGACGCCACAGTCGATCCACCGCATGGGCGGGTACAAGGTCCAGCGAGAGAGAAAGCGCCTGGTGGCCGACGCCCGCGCCGTGGAGGCGGCCGGCGCCTTCGCGGTGATCCTCGAGGGGATCCCGGCCGAGATCGCCGGGGAGATCACCGACGCCGTCTCCATCCCCACGATCGGGATCGGCGCAGGCGCCCATTGCGACGGGCAGATCCTTGTCCTGCATGACCTCTTGGGGCTCTGCACGCGCTTCTCGCCGAAATTCGTCAAGCGCTACGCCGATCTGGGGCGCCTCGCGCGCGAGGCGGTCGGGGCCTATGCCGAGGACGTCCGGGCCGGAAAGTTCCCTGAATCTCAGCACGCCTTTAGCGCCGCTCCGAAGGCGAATCACCGGACCGCCAGCTGATGGCCAAGCACCTGATTACAGGCGGCGCGGGTTTTATCGGATCGCATCTTGCAGAGGCGCTCGTGGCGTGCGGGGACGAGGTCCAGATCCTCGACGACCTCTCAACAGGGCAGATCGCCAACCTCGACCGCATCCGCGACAACCCGCGCCTGACGGTCACGGTCGACACCTTCGCGAACGAACCCCTCTTGGCCGAACTCATCGACCGGTGCGACGCCGTTTTCCACCTGGCGGCGACCGTCGGCGTCATGCTCATCGTGCAGGATCCGATCCGGACCATCGAGACCAATATCCGCGGCACGGAACTGGTCCTGAAGCACGCTTCTAAAAAAAAGAAAAAAGTCCTCATCGCCTCCACCTCCGAGGTCTACGGCAAGGGGGCCAAGATCCCCCTGTCGGAGGACGACGACATGCTTTTAGGGCCCACGGCGAAAGCCCGCTGGTCCTATGCCTGCTCGAAAGCCGTCGACGAGTTTTTGGGCCTGGCCTACTGGAAGGAGAAGGGGCTTCCCGTCGTGATCGCGCGCCTCTTCAACACCGTCGGCCCCCGCCAGGTGGGCCAGTATGGGATGGTGATGCCGCGCTTCGTCCAGCAGGCCCTGGCCGGCGGCCCGATCACCGTCTATGGCGACGGCCGCCAGAGCCGATGCTTCGCCTACGTGGGGGATGTCGTGCCAGCCCTGATGCGCCTCATGGAGACGGCCGAGGCCGCGGGACAGGTTTATAACGTCGGCTCCGATCAGGAGGTGACGATCGCCCAACTGGCCGAGAAGGTCCGCGCCAAGGTGAATCCCGACATCCCGATCGTGAATATCCCCTACGACAAGGCTTACGAAGAGGGGTTCGAAGACTTGAAGCGACGCGTGCCGGATCTCGCCAGGATCAAGCGCGCGATCGGATACGCCCCGCGCCATTCGCTGGACGAGATCCTGGACATCCTCATCGCCGACCACCGCGCCAAGGCGGCGAAACCCCATCCGAAGAAGGCTGCCGTATGAAGGGAGTCATACTCGCCGGGGGGCTGGGGTCGCGCCTGATGCCGCTCACCAAGATCACCAACAAACATCTCCTCCCCGTCTTCGACAGGCCGATGATCTATTATCCGATCCAGACGCTCGTCGACGCCGGGATCCGCGAGATCATGCTGGTGACCGGGGGGAATTCGGCCGGCGACTTCCTCCGTCTTCTGGAGAACGGCGCAGCGTTCGGCTTGAACCGCATCCACTACGCCTACCAGATGGGCGAGGGAGGGATCGCCGACGCCCTGAGGCTCGCCGAACCGTTCGCGGCGGGAGACCCGATCTGCGTCATCCTCGGCGACAACATCCTCGAAAAGGGGATCGGCAAGCCGGTCGCGGCGTTTGCCAAGCAGAAGCGGGGAGCCAAGATCCTCCTGAAGGAGGTTCCCGATCCCCAGCGGTTCGGCGTCGCGACCCTCAAGGGGAAAACCGTCGTCGAAATCGAGGAAAAGCCGAAAAAACCAAAGTCCAACTTCGCCGTGACCGGCATCTACTGCTACGACAACAAGGTGTTCAGCTACATCAAGACCTTGAAACCCTCGGGGCGCGGGGAGCTCGAGATCACCGACGTGAACAACCTCTACATCCGCGCTGGGACGATGACCTACGACATCCTGGACGGCTGGTGGACCGACGCCGGGACGTTCGAATCGCTCCTGCGCGCAAACGAACTGGTGGCCGGGAGCCGGAAAGTCCGGACCGCCGGGAAAGCTAGATGATCGCTGGAGTGAGGGTCGTCCCGATCAAAAAATTCGAGGACAAACGCGGCTGGCTGGCCGAGATCTACCGGCACGACGAGATGGACGTCCTCCCCACCATGGGGTACATCTCCTGGACGAAACCCCAGATCGCCCGCGGGCCGCACGAGCACCTCTACCAGTCGGACGTTTTCGCCTTCGTGATCGGGAAATTCCGCCTGACGCTCTGGGACAACCGCCCCGAAAGCAAGACCTACAAGGAAAAGATGGTCCTGGATCTCGGCGAGGAGAAACCCGCCTATGTCCTGATCCCGCCCAAGGTGGTCCATGTCTACCGGTGCCTTACCGAGAGCGGCGGGCTTGTCGTCAACCTCCCCGACCGGCTCTACAAGGGGCTGAGCAAAAAGGAACCGGTCGACGAGATCCGGCATGAAGAAGACCCGAATTCGCCGTTCAAACCCGAATGATGCAATCACCAAACATCAAGCCTTGGAATTTATTTGGTGTTTGTAATTTGGTGTTTGGTGTTTCCCCATGAAGCACTTTTTGGTGACAGGGGGCTGCGGTTTCATCGGCTCGAACTTCGTGCGGTTGCTCCTTGCAGAACGCCCCGACATCCACCTCACCAACCTCGACAAACTGACCTACGCCGGGAACCCCGAAAACCTCCGGGATATCGAGAAAAACCCTCGCTACCGGTTCGTGAAAGGGAACATCGCCGACGCGAAATTCGTCGGGCCCCTCCTCAAGGAGGGGTTCGACACACTGATCAACTTCGCCGCCGAAAGCCATGTCGATCGCTCGATCGAGGACGCCTCCCCCTTCATCCAGACGAACATCGTGGGGACGCAGATCCTCCTGGACGCCGCTCGCGCGCATGGAGTCAGGCGGTTCGTCCAGGTTTCGACCGACGAGGTGTACGGAAGCCTGGGGAAAACGGGGCTCTTCAGCGAGACGACGCCCCTGGCCCCCAACTCCCCCTACTCGGCCAGCAAGACCGCGGCGGATCTCCTGGTCCGGGCCTACCACCACACCTATGGGATGGACGCCGTCATCACGCGCTGCTCCAACAACTACGGCCCCTACCAGTACCCTGAAAAGCTCATTCCCCTCTTCGTCACGAACCTTATGGAGGACAAACCCGTCCCCGTCTACGGCCGCGGCGAGAACGTGCGCGATTGGATCTACGTCGAGGACCACTGCCGCGGGATCCTGACGGCGGCCGAAAAAGGGAAGGGAGGCGAGGTGTACAACTTCGGCGGGAACGCCGAGCGGACCAATATCGAGATCACAAGGCTCATCCTCAAGGAGCTTAAGAAACCCGAGACCCTCATCACCTACGTGAAGGACCGCCCCGGCCACGACCTGCGCTACGCCATCGACGCGACGAAGGCGAAACGGGATCTCGGCTGGACCCCCGCGACCCCTTTCGAGGCGGGGATCCGCCGGACGATCCAGTGGTACCTCGACAACCCGGCCTGGTGGCGGCCGCTCAAGCGCTAAGATGCGTCTCGTCGTCCTGGGCGCCCGGGGAATGCTGGGCCAAGCGCTGGCCTGGCGCCTGGCGGATTCCCCACATGAGGCGCTTCTCTGGGGGCGCCAGGAACTCAACATCACCTTTCCTGGTCCCGGGGCCGCCCCGCGCTTCAAACCCCTGCGCGAGGCGAAACCCGACGCCGTGATCAACTGCGCCGCGATGACCGACGTCGACGGGGCTGAGACGCACCTGGCCGAGGCGATAGAGGCGAACGCCCGCGCCCCCTCGGCCCTGGCCGCCGCCTGCCAGGAGATCGGCGCCCACCTCGTGCACGTCAGCACCGACTACGTTTTCGACGGGACGAAAACCGGCCCCTACCTCGAGACCGACCCCACCGCCCCCTTGAACGCCTACGGACGGTCCAAATGCGAGGGGGAGCAGGGGGTCCTGAAACATCTTCCGACCGCCGCGATCGTCCGCACCGCCTGGCTCTACGGCCGGGGCGGCCGCAACTTCGTGGACACTATCCTGAAAAAAGCCGCCGAGGGGGCGTCCCTACGCGTCGTGGACGACCAGCGGGGCTCCCCCACCTGGACGCATGACCTGGCCGGCGCGCTCCTGGCTGTCGCCCAAAAGCGCCCCTCCGGCATCCTACACGTGACGAACTCGGGCCACTGCACCTGGTTCGATCTCGCCCGCGCGATCGTCGAAGAAGCGCAGGCGCTCGGCCGGATCCCCGCCCAGGTCCCCGTGACGCCCGTCGCCAGCGCCGAGTTCCCCCGCCCGGCGAAGCGCCCGGCCAACTCAGTCCTCGACAACAGCCGCTTCATCGCGCTGACGGGAAAGCCACTGCGCCCCTGGCGCGAGGCGCTGGTGGAGTACCTTAAGACATAATCGTCGTTCGTCGTACGTCGATCACCGTTCGCACCGGCCCGACGAGCGCCGCGGAATATCCCGGCGACACCACGTGCATCCATGATACCCCCTTCGCTACACTCTCATCATGTTTGCCGCAGCCCCGCCGACACTCTGGATCGACCCGAAGTGTTTGGGCGCGAACCTCTCCTTTGTCCGGCAGCGGCTCGGGGGCCGGCGCCTCCTGGCGGTCGTCAAGGACAACGCCTACGGGTTCGGCCAGGCGGCGGTCTCTCAGGCCCTGGCGCGGCTCGGTGTGCGCGCGTTCGCGGTCGGCACCGCCCAAGACGCCGCGGCCCTGCGCCGCCTGAGGATCCGGGGAGAGGTTCTCAACCTGCGGCTTTTTAGACCCGACGAGGCGGACCAGATCGTCTCAAGCCGGATCTGCCAGGCCGTCTTCACCCGGCACCACGTGGCGGTCCTCGCCAAAGCCGCCAGGCGCCGCAAGAGCCGGGCGCTTGTCCACGTCAAGATCGACACAGGCTTGAACCGCTTCGGTGTCAAGTGGCAGGAGGCGGCGCGCTTTATCCAAACCGTGCGCCGCACCCCCGCGCTCTCCCTCCGGGGCGTTTTTAGCACGCTCGTCGAAGAACCTTCTGAAGATCAGAAGCAGATCCAACGGTTGACAGAGGTGCTCCGCCAAGTCGGGAGGCTCCCGGGGGAATGCTGGCACCTGGCGAGCAGCCACGGACTCCTGCACCATCCGCAGGATCTCTTCGACGGGGCGCGTGTCGGCTCCCTCCTCTATGGGTTCGCCCCCTCGGGAGAAAAAAGAGTGCCGATCGCCCTCGCCGCGCGCCTCACGGCCCCGGTGATGGCCCTCCAGACCCTCGCGCACGGCGAAGGGGTCGGATACCACTCGACACGCCGGGTCGTTCGGAAAACCACACGGATCGCCTGGATCGGGATCGGCCGGCGCCACGGCTTCGGGGAAGGCTTCCTCCGGGAGGGAGCGGTCCTGCTGGCGGGGCGCCGGGCGCCGGTTCTGGCCCTGGGCGGAGAGTACTGCATCGCCTCCCTTCCGGACGGCCTGGGCGTCCGGCTGGGCGACCCGGCGACGCTCCTGGGATCCGATGGCCCGAGCGAGATTCCGTTATCGACCTTTTGCCGCTGGATGGGAGGAGGACCTTACTATGCCCTTCTCTCCTTGACGCCCCGCGTCCAGCGCACGTTGTCAAAAGCATGAAAATTGATTGACTGAATCCATTCATCCTGCGCTTGCCTATCTTCCAAGCAGGAAACTATTTCGCTTCTGACTGTCTGGTTCAACCCGATGGACGTCACGATGGAATTCACCTGCGACAAGCAGGACCCAATCAAACTCCTCCCCAATTAATTTGACGAATTTATCCTCGGGAGCTTTGCAGGCAGAAACAACTTAAACTACACCCTTCTGCATCTCGAGCCAGGGGAGGAACTCACTCTCACTTATGCGGAGCCACCCAAGAACCCCGGCGTCCTGCAGTGCAAGTTCTCATACACCGCCAACGCAAACTACGCAACGGATGAAGCTGCGATGGCAATGGCGGCGGGGATCGCTAGAGCGTTCGGCCAAGAAATCCCCCCCGTCATGTGCTCTCCCACCCCTTTTCAGGAAATCTCTCAGACCTTGGTCGTCGAGGTGAAGGACACGACTAAGGCGAAATAAAGATTAGGGGCTCTGTTCCCGCCCCTCCGCGATACGCATGATGACGTCCCACAGAGGCTGGGGAACCGGCATGAAGGAGAGGCGCGGCAGGCGCACGAGCTCGAATTTTTTGAATTCCTTGATCCTCTTCAGCTCGGCGAGGGTCACAGGACGCGGCAGTTCGCGCCGAGCGCAGACCTTCACGACCGCCATCCTCGGGTTCTTCAGCTTCGGGTCGGGGTAGGCGTCCGAAATCGCCTCGGCGATCCCGATGATCTGCTTCTCATCCCCCGTGTGGTAGACCATGATCTGGTCGCCGGTCTTGACCATACGCAGGTATTTGAGCGCCAGAGGATTGCGCACGCCGTCCCAGACCGTCTCGGTCTCGCGCTCCAACTGCGAAAAAGGGTAGTGGCCGGGATCAGCCTTGGTCAGCCAATGGGCGGGAGGTTTCATCCACGCAACAGACTAGCGGCAGGCGCAAAACCAAGCAACGCCGTTTCGCCGCTCAATTTGTGAACGCTTTAAGTCCCAACGAATCACGAACCACGATCAACGAACCACGAGTAGCATCCTTCGGAAACGCCAGAGGCCGGCCCCTTCAGGAGGACCGGCCTCTGGCCCACATTCTCTCTCTTAAGGCAAGGGGATCAGTGCTTCCCCTCATCTTTCTTCGGCTCCCCCTTGGGCTCGTCGGCGACCACTTTGCTCCCCTTGTAGCCCGCCTTTTCAAGCGCTTCGATCAGCTTCTGGGTATCGACATGCTTTCCTTCAGCGGCCGTGACGACCGCCTCCTTCTTCTTGTAGTCGACGGTAATATCCTCCACCCCATCGACTTTTCCGAGGGCCGCACGGACCTTCGGAGGACAGGCGCCCCCTCACTGCATCGGGACGGAGAGCGTGACCATCTCCGCCGCCATGGCCCCCTTTTTGGCCGCCGCTGGAGGCGCCTTTTCGGACTCCGCCCGCACTGGGACCGACACGGCCCAGCAGGCTACCGCCACCCCGATTCCCGCCAATATCCGTTTCATCGCTCCCTCCTCTCGCACAGTGTTTTCCTTTCACCCACCGAAAAAATCATAAAGAAAGAAAATATCAGATCGCCACAAAAATATGGGAACGGAATGACCCCCACGCCCCATCCCCGTCACTTCTCGAGCGCCCGCGTGATCGGCTCCCACCCCGGCGGGGGAGGTTGCGACAGGAGCGCCTCGCAAACGGAAGAGAGCCAGGCCCCGGGGCCG
>SBBH01000101.1 GCA_005239795.1 Planctomycetales bacterium | reverse complement strand
GGTTGTCCGGGATTCGCGGGGCGCGAGCCCCGCCGAAAAGCCGTTCCATTCCTGACGGCGGACCTGAAACGCCGATTCACGATCCATAAGCGACGGACTACGATGGCGCCGTGGGGGCGCGCCAGTGGCTGGGCCTGGCCGTGGAGCTCGCGGTCTTTGCCGCGGTCATTTGGGGGCTTGTGCGATTGGGCGGGGAAGAGGAAGGATCGGAGGACGGGGTGACGGGGGGACAGGACGACAGGAAGACATGACGAAAAAAAAGAAAGAGAGTGTCAACGCGCGCCTCTGGCGCCAGGCCCAGGCGCTGATGCCGGGGGGGGTTTCGAGCCCCGTACGCGCTTTTAAGGCGGTCGGTGGGGACCCTCTTTTTTTCGTGAAAGGGCGCGGGGCGGAGGTCGTCGACGCCGAGGGACGTCGTTTTATCGACTACGTCGGCGCCTGGGGGCCTCTCATCTTGGGGCATGCACCTCCGGCGGTCGCGCGCGCGTTGCGCGCGACCCTTGCGTACGGCTGGGGGTTCGGCGCGACGCATCCCTTGGAGATCGAGCTCGCTTCGCTCGTCCAGGACGCCTTCCCCTCCATGGAGCGGGTACGGTTCGTGAGCTCCGGCACCGAGGCGGCGATGAGCGCCGTGAGGCTCGCGCGCGCGGCGACACGGCGCGAACTCATCGTCAAGTTCATTGGGTGCTACCATGGCCACGCCGACGGGCTCCTGGTGCGCGCCGGCTCAGGTGTGGCGACCTTCGGGCTTCCCGATTCTCCCGGCGTCGTCAAGCGGCTCGCCGAAAAGACGCTCGTCCTCCCCTACAATGACGCCGAGGTGTTCAAGGAGGCGATGCTCCGCCACGGCGAGCGGATCGCCTGCGTGCTGGTTGAACCCGTGGCGGGGAACATGGGGGTGGTGCCGCCGGTCCCGGGGTTTTTGGAGGCGCTCCGGGCCGGGACGAAGCATTACGGGGCGCTTCTGGCGTTCGACGAGGTGATCACGGGGTTCCGGCTCGGCTGGTCCGGCGCTCAAGCGGTTTTTAAGATCCGGCCGGATCTCACGCTTCTCGGGAAAATCCTGGGCGGGGGGCTTCCCGCCGCCGCCTACGGAGGGTCTGCCCATCTTATGGAAAGGCTCGCGCCGCAAGGGGCAGTCTATCAGGCGGGGACGCTCTCGGGGAATCCTTTGGCGATGGCCGCGGGGATCGCGACCCTTTCGGTGCTTCGCCGCACGAGGCCTTACCAGCGCCTCGCGCGCCTGACGGAACGGCTCGCCCGGGGGATCGAGGCGGCCGGCCGCCGGAAGGGGATGGCGCTCACGGTGAACCGCGTCGGCTCGCTCTGGACGCCGTTTTTTCGGGAGCCTCCCGTCCTCTCTTACATTTCGGCGTCAGGGACCAACCGCACCCTCTATGCGCGGTTCTTTCGGGGGATGCTCGCGCGGGGCGTGTCGCTCCCCCCCTCAGCCTTGGAGGCGGCGTTCGTGTCGACGGCGCACACCGAGCGCCAGATCGACCGCACGCTCGAGGCCGCGCGGAAGGTCCTGAAGGCGATTTGAAGGGACTTGGAGACTGGGGGACGGGGCGAAAAAGCCTGTCAGATCCGAGTCGTGCCTTTGGCGTCGCGCTCCGCGCGGTAGGCGTCCATGAGATGGCGTGTGATGGGGCCGGGCATTCCCGCGCCGATCTTCCGCTCGTCCAGGCGCACGAACGGGGCGACCTCGAGGACCGAGCTCGTCAGGAACGCCTCGTCGGCCGACAGGAGATCCTCCAAGGGAAAGGTCCCTTCCTCGGCGGGGATGCCTTCATGGCGCAGAACCGACAGGACCACCGTGCGCGTGATCCCTGACAGGATTCCGGTGGAGAGGGCCGGCGTACGCACCTTCCCCCCCTTGGTCCAGAAGACGTTGAGGAACGTCCCCTCGGCGACATTTTTTTGCGTGTCGAGGTACAGCCAGTCCAAGACTCCTTGGCGCTTGGCCTCCCGTCGCGCCAGGTATCTTTCAAAGTAATTCAAGGTCTTCTTGCCGGAGAGCCCCCCGCGTTCGTTCTGCGGCGCGCTCGAGAGCCCCAGAGCCGCCCCCTCGGCGTAGATGGATGGGACATAGGCCGTCCGCTCGGAGATGACCACGAAAAAATCGCCCGCCTCCTCGGCGCTTAAAGTGGCCAGGATCTTGAGGGAAGCCGGCCCCCAGGCGTTTTTTGCCAGGCAGAGCTTCACGTCCCCGATCGCCTCGTCCCGGGAACGTGAAAGCGGGATCGAAAGTTCCCCACAAAACCTCCTCAGACGGTCGACATGCTCGCCCAGCCAGTAGAGGCGTCGCTCGCCGCACTTCAAGGTGTCGAACACCCCCGCCCCGAAGAGGACCGCTGGGGAAACGGCGCGGACGACCGCCTTGTCCTCGGGGAGCGCCTCGCCATTCATGACCGCGAACCGCTCTGGCACGCTTTGATCGTAGCACGGCGCGGGGCGTGGCAGAAGGCGCCCTCGAGTATCCCCAGTTCAGTGGTGACTTTTCCAACATTTCACAGGGGAAATGCCTCCAAAAATAGTTCGTACGTAAAAGCGGCTCAGCGATAACAGG
>SBBH01000040.1 GCA_005239795.1 Planctomycetales bacterium | reverse complement strand
GGCCCTGTGGGGCGCGCCGGGCCCGCCCGCCTGCGCCGGGCAGGGGCGCCGGGCCGCATGGTCGGCGAACTCCTGCGGGAATTTCCTGAGGACGCTCTCGAGGAACGTGAGCGCGAAGTCGGCGAAAAGGCAGATCGTCTTTCCGTGGATCTGCGGGAAGAGGTTCGCGAGGAGTTTCAGGTCCTCCGGCGATCCCTGGTTGCGGAAGAGTCGCTTCACGATCCCGTGGACCCAGGGGATCCCCTCGCGGCAAGGGGTGCACTGGCCGCACGACTCGTGCGCGAAGAAGTGCGTGATGTTCGTGGCGGCGTCGACCATGCAGACTGTCTCGTCCATGACGACCATCCCGGCGGTCCCCAGCATCGAGCCGGCCTTGGCCATCGAGTCGAAGTCCATCGCCACATCGATCTCGGAGGGGAGGAGCGCTGCTGCCGACGCCCCGCCGGGGATGACGGCTTTCAGGGTGTGGCCGTCGCGCACCCCTTGGGCGTGCGTGAAGATCACGTCGCGCATGGAGGTCCCCATCGGGAGCTCGAAAAGCCCCGGGCGTTTCACGTGCCCGCTCACGCAGAACAGCTTGGGGCCGGGGGATCCCTCCGGCCCGATCCCCTTGTAGGTCGAGGCTCCCATCGTGATCACCAGGGGGATATTCGCCAACGTCTCGACATTGTTGATCGTGGTGGGGGCGCCGAAGACCCCGCGCTGGGCGGGGAAGGGGGGCTTGTTGCGCGGCTCGCCCCGCTTCCCTTCGAGCGATTCCATCAAGGCCATCTCCTCGCCGCAGATGTAGGCGCCGGCGCCACGGTGGAGGACGACGTCGGTCGCAAAGGCGGTTCCCAGGATGTTTTTTCCAATGAGGTTCGCGCCGTACGCCTCCTCGATCGCTTTCCCGAGCGCCCTGTGGGCCTGCACGTATTCGCCCCGGATGTAGATGAAGGCGGTCTTGATCCCCATCGCCAGAGAGGCGATCAGGATCCCCTCGAGGAGGAGATGGGGCATCTCCTCCATCACAATGCGGTTCGAAAAGGTCCCCGGCTCGCTTTCGTCGGCGTTGACGCACAGGTATTTGGGGATCTTGGGGTCCGGCGGCATGAACCCCCATTTGATGCCGCTCGGGAACCCCGCGCCCCCCCGTCCGCGGAGGTTCGCGGATTTCACCTCGGCGAGGATCGCCGCCGGGCCCATCTCGATCGCTTTTTTGAGCGCTGCGTACCCTCCCGAGGCGCGGTAGGCTGCGAGCCCTGAACCTCCGGGGGAGCCCACCCCTTTGAGGAGCATCGGGGCGAACCCCGGCGCCGGATAAAACCTCCGGGGGGCGATCGCGAAAGGACCCGGTTCTTCTTTCAGCGCCTGGGCCAGGAAGGACTCTAAGGTCTCGACCGACAGGCGTCCGAACTCCGTTTCGTTCACCAGCGCCGCCGGGGCGTGTTCGCAAAGGCCCAGGCATTCCATTTTTTTGAAAGTGAACCTTCCGTCGGCCGTCGTCTCACCCGGTTTGATTTTGAGGCGCTCGCACAGCTGGGATTCGATCTGGCGGGCGCCCACCAAGGCGCAGGGGATCGTGGCGCAGAGCTGGATATTGGCCTTGCCGGTCGGTGCCTGGTTGAACATGTGATAGAACGTGACCACGCCATGGACGTGGGCGGCCGAGATAGAGAGTTCCCGGGCGATCCATTCCATCGCCTCGCGGCTCACGAATCCCTTCTCGCGTTGCAGGAGCCACAGGAGCGGGAGGAGCGCCGCTTGCTTCTGGGGATACTGGGCGATGACGCGCTGGGCGTCAGCGGCGAGCCGGGCCGAAGGGATGAAGACGCGGGGGGGAGCGCTGGGGGCGGCGGCCTCGCCGACGATCATCGATCGAGCTCCCCGGCGATGATGTTGAGACTTCCCAGGGTCGCCACCGCGTCGGAGATTGTCTGCCCCTCGACCATCTTCGGGAAGGCCGTGTAGTTGATGAAGGAGGGGGGGCGCACACGCAGCCGCCAGGGTTTGTCCGTGCCGTCGCTGACGAGGTGAAATCCCAATTCCCCGTTGGGCGATTCGGTGGCCTCATAGATCTGCCCCACCGGCGGGCGCAGGCCGTGCCCTTCCATGATCAGCTTGAAGTGGTAGATCAGCGCTTCCATGTTTTTGTAAACAACCTCTTTTTTCGGCAGGAAGATCTTGGGGTCTTGAACGTTCATTTCGCCGGCGGGCAGACGCGCCATCGCCTGGCGCACAATCTTCGCGCTTTCGCGGATCTCGGCGAGGCGCACCCGGTAGCGGGCCTCGGTGTCGCAGGCGGTGTCGGTCGGGATGTCAAACTCGAGGTCGGGATAGCACAGGTACGGCCGCGCCCGGCGCAGGTCCCATTTCATGCCCGAGGCGCGCAGGAGCGGCCCCGTCACGCCGTAAGCCACCGCGTCCTCGCGCGAGAGTTTTCCGACCCCGCGCGTGCGCTGATGCCAGATCCGGTTCTTGTCGAGAAGCCCCTGGACGTCGTCGAGCGTTTTTGTAAGCCCCTCTAGGAAGGTTGTCACCAGTGTGTCGAACCCTTGCGGGACGTCCCGCGCCATCCCCCCGACGCGCGTGAAGCTCGTCGTCAGGCGCGCTCCCGTCGTGTATTCGAAGACGTCGTAGAGCTTCTCGCGGTCCCGGAAGGCGTAGAGCATCGCCGTGAAGGCGCCGACGTCCATCGCCGCCAGGCCCACGGACAGGGCATGGTCGGCAATCCGCGAGAGCTCCGCGAGGATCACGCGGAAGTAGGTGCAGCGGGGGGTGATCTGGACCCCCAGGAATTTTTCCACCGCGAGGACATAGCCGATGTTGTTGGCCAACGGCGAGAGATAGTTCATCCGGTCGGAGAGCGTCACGAACTTGTTGTAGTTCAGGGTTTCGCCCAGCTTCTCGAAGCCGGTGTGCAGGAAGCCGATCTCGGGGCGGCACCGGACAATGGTTTCTCCCTCGATGTCGAGGACGAGCCGGAGCGTTCCGTGCGTGGCCGGATGCTGGGGGCCGAAGTTGAGGGTCAGCGTTTTGGGCTTCGGAGCCTTGTCAGGAGCGGCCGGGTCTTCCGTCGCGGCGGGGGCGGCGGTCCTCACGTCGTCACCTGGTCGAATCTCTCCCGTTCGCCCCGCCCGCGCAGGGGATAGTCCTTGCGCAAGGGGTGGCCTGGGTAGTCGTCGGGCATCAGGATGCGCCGCAGGTCGGGATGCCCTGTGAAACGAATGCCGTAGAGGTCGAACACCTCGCGCTCGAGCCAGGCGGCATTCCCCCAGAGATCGGCGGCGCTGGCGAGGGCGGGCGATTCGGCCGGAAGAAAAACCTGGACGCGGATCCGGTCGGAGAGCGTGAAGGAATGCAGGTGGTAGACCACCGCAAAGCGCCCCGCGTACCGTTCCGGGAAATTCAGGTAGTCGACGGCGGTGAGGTCGATGAGATAGCCGAACTTGAGATCGAGGTCGTCCCGCAGGGTCCGCAGGAGTGCATAAACCGAATCGGGTTTCGCGGTCAGGATCGCCATGTCGGGCCCCGTCGCCGTGGCGAGGAGATGGCCGCCGATCTTGGCAGAGAGCTTTTGGATGAGTGCAGTCTGTGTCGCGTCGGGCATTAGACTTGCCGGGTCGTCGCCCAGAGGGGGCGCTGGCGAGGCGCACCCCGGGCCGACGCCTCCTGCTTCCCTTCCTCGATGAATTTCTGGACTTTGAGGATCCCGTCGATCAGCTGCTCCGGCCGCGGAGGGCACCCCGGGACGTAGACGTCCACCGGGATGAAGCGGTCGACCCCCTGGATAAGCGTATAGGTATCGAAGACGCCGCCGCAGGAGGCGCAAGCCCCCATCGCGATCGACCACTTGGGCTCCGGCATCTGCTCCCAGATCTGGATCAAGACCGGCATCATTTTGATCGAGACCCGCCCGGCGACGATCATGAGGTCCGATTGCCGGGGGGAGAACCGCAGGACCTCCGAGCCGAATCGTGCCAGATCGAAACGGGAGGCCATGGTCGCCATCAGCTCGATCGCGCAACAGGCGGTGCCGAAGGGCATCGGCCAGAGGGAGTTCTTGCGCGCCCAGCGCAGAACGCTCCCCACGCGCGTCGTCAAGACCGTGTCCTGGAGGTACGCGGCAGGGCCGCGGCTCGTCATGCGCCCTCCCCTTCCGGCGACTCTGGCGGCGGGGACTGCCCCGCGATGCGGTCGAGGATCCCCTCGCGCCAGATATGGGCCAGGCCCAGGGCCAGGAGGCCGATGAAGAGCCCCGCTGCGGCCAGCCCCGCCCTCCCGAGCTCACGCGCAGCGACAGCCCACGGGATGAGGAAGACGACCTCGATGTCGAACAGGATGAATGCCATTGCGACGAGGTAGAAGTGTATCGGGATGGGGCCGGCCCCGGTATCGACAAGCGGCACGCCGCACTCGTAAGTCTCGGATTTTTTGGGTCGGGGACGGCGGGGCCCCGTGAGCGAGGGGAGGAGCGCCATGACCGCTCCCAGTCCGGCCGCCGCGCCCAGCATGAGAAGCGCCTCCAGGTAGGGGGCCACGCGGGGATTGTAGCCGAACGACGTTCGAAATCGAGAAGCGTTAGGATTCGCGTTATTTCTGCACGGCTCCTTAACGCGCCCAAGCAGGTCTGGCCGCAGGACGGACGCGGCAGAGGCTCGACTTGAAGGGGGGGAAGCCGGAGATCGGGTCCAACCCGTCGCCGTCCGGGATCAACTCGTTGATGTTCGCCTCGGGCCAGCCGTGGAAAGCGTGTACGACGCCGGGGGGCATCACCCCCGTCACCCAAGCTTGCAGGGTCACCGCGCCCAGGGGAGAGGACACTTCGACCCACGCGCCGTCCTGGATCTCGAGGGCGCGGGCGTCTTCAAGGCTGATCTCGAGGCGGGGATTGGGCTCACGGGAGCGCAAGCTTTCCAAGAGACGTCCCTGGGAATGCGTGTAGGTGTTGCTCCGGCCGCCGGACGTGAGGATCAGCGGATAGTCCTTGGCGAGATCCGGGCGGCTCACCGGGCTCCAGTACGGCTCCTCATAGATCGGAAGGCCGTTCCTGCCGATGCGCTCGAGTTCGGTGCTGACGAACTCAATCTTCCCGGTGGGAGTGCCGAACCCTTGCACGGCGTAGATCCGCTCCGGCGGCTCGGGGACCTGAACTCCCCGAGGCTTTCCGTTTTCGGGGAGATCCGCCAGGCGCAGATCCGAGGTCTGGAGCCGCTCCTCGAAACTGGCTGGCTCACTGCCATTCCAGAAGTCATCCGCCAACCCCATCCGCGCGGCCAGCTGGAAGACGACCCAGGCGTCGCTTCGGGCTTCGCCGCGCGGTTCGACCGCCGCGGGGCGTCTCTGGATCTTGCCGCTCCCGGCCATGATCAGCGCCTCGCGTTCCAGGTGTGTGGCGGCTGGAAAAGAAACCGTGGCAAGATCCCGCGTCGGAGTGGGAAAGAAATCGCAAACGGCGAAAAGGTCCAGCCGTTCGGCCAGCTTTGCCAGGCGGCGTGAATTCGGCCACATCATGAGGTTCAAGCCAAAGGAGACGACAGCCTTCACGCGGCCGGATTCGATCGCGTCGGCCAGGACCATCCCTTGCGCCTCCGGATAGTGCGCGGTGAACAAGGGGAACCGTTCCTGCCCCATCTGTGGACTTTTCGCCAGAAGCGCCGGCAGACGCTCCTTGTGCCGGGTGATGTTTTTTTCCTGCAGGCGGTACCCCCACGGGCGGTTTCCGCCGAGGACGTCCAGATTCCCTGTCAGGGCCGACAGGAGAAGAATGGCGCGGTGGGATTGGAAGCCGTTGGAGTGGTGTGTCGTGGCGTTGGGAGAGATCGTGATCTGCGCGGGCTTGGAGGCGGCATACAGCCGTGCGGCGTCGACGATTTTTTCGGCTGGGACACCCGTGATCTGGCTTGTCCTCTCCGGGGTAAACGTCCGGACGTAGTCGCGATAAGCTTCGAATCCATGGGCGTGGCGGGCCAGGAACGCCTTGTCCTCCCGGTTTTCCGCCAGGATCAGATGCGCCAAGCCAAGCGCCAGGGCGCCGTCGGTCCCTGGGCGCAGGCAGAGATGGATGGCCGCTTTTGTGGCGAGCGACGTGCGGCGCGGGTCCACCAGGATCACCGGGCACTGGTCGGAGCGCAGGAGGTAATGCTTCTCGTAGGGGAGCTGGCTGGCTTGGGGGTTGTTGGACCAGACCAGACGGCATGCGGTTTCGGGGCGGTTGGCGCGGCTGGGGCCCAGGAAGTAGCCGTATTCCTCGCCCAGGGTCACCGCTGCCGCCACATATCCCGCGGCGAAGCAACAGCTCGACTCCGTGATGTAATGGGGGGAGCCGTAGGAATAGGCGAACCGTTGGAGGTAGGGGCGGACTTCCTTGGTGTAGCCGACAGCGAAGGCGACGGCGTCGGGGCCGTGCGCGTCGCGGATCCGAAGGAGCGTTCCCGCAGCATGGTCGAGCGCCTCGTCCCATGAGGCGCGCCGCCAAGGGGCGTGCGCCGCGCCGCGGATTTCCGGATGCAAGAGGCGGCGCGGGCTGTCGCGTTGCTCGAGCATGGCGCTGCCGCGCTGGCAGTCAGGGAGATCCACGAACAACACCTCCGGCCCTTGCGAGGCGACGGTGATCTCGCAATTCACGGTGCACATGTAGCAGGTGGAGGAGACGGTCCGCGTGGGGCCGGGTCCCGGCGCCTTCCCAAGGAGCTTCATCCCTTGATTCTACGATTTTTCAGGAACCTCGTGCTACCATGCCGGCGTTTGACGATGGCGCTTCGAGAGACCAGGTTTTTGGATTGGATCAGGGCCGCGGGTGCGAAGGAGGCGCGTTGCTCTCTCGTCGCCAGCGCGGCCGGTTCCTTCCCGGAATCCGTTTTTTCTTTCGAGGCGGCGGACTTTGTGCCGCAAGGAAATTCTCTTGCGATCCGCCGTTCCTTGCACGAGGGGATTGGCGCTGCCTACGGCCTGCCGGCGGACCACGTTTTTGCCGTCACGGGGGGATGCGGCACAGCCAATTTCCTGGCCGCCCGCGCGTTGGTAGAGCCTCAGGCGCATGTTCTGATTGAGTCCCCTTGTTATGAACCGTTCATCCGGATTTTCGACGGTCTTTCGGTCGAGATCTCCTTTCTGGAGCGCCGTTTCGAGGACGGCTACGCCGTGGATCCGGACCGCCTTGCGGCCCTGCTGCGCCCCGAGACGCGGCTTGTGATCCTGTCGAGCCCTCACAATCCCTCGGGAGCCGTCATCCCGCCAGAAACCTTGCGGGTGGTCCTGGCTCTGCTCGAGGAGCGGGAGGCCTACCTCCTGTGCGACGAGATCTTCCTGGATGCTGTCGATGCTGCAGGGATCTGCCCAGCCGCCTCGCTCGGGCCCCGCGCTGTCAGCACCGGGGGTTTGTCGAAATGTTTTTCCATGGACGATTTGCGGGCCGGTTGGGTCTTGGCCGCGCCGGATCTCCTGTTTCGCATCAAGCGTCTTTATGATGCGATGGGGGCGTTTAATCCTGTTTTGATGGACCGTTTGGCAGCCAAGGTTTTCACGCGCTTTTCCGTTTTAAGGGAGTTCATGCGCCAGCGGCGCCGGGAGCAGTTTGCCGAGGTCCGCCGCTGGATGGAAGAGCGGCCGGACTTGCAATGGGTGGCGCCGCAAGGCGGGTTCTGCCTCTTCCCACAGCTTCCCGGTGGCCTTGCCGGGGAAGCGTTTGCCGCACGCCTCGAAGAGACCCATGGAGTCATCGTGGTGCCGGGACGCCTCTTCGGTGACGACCGCCACGTCCGGATCGGTTTCGGCCTTCCGCGGGAGAAGCTTGCGGAGGGATTGCGGTGTATAGGCCAGACGCTCGACGCGTTCAAGGAGGCCGAAGGCGCCTCCGTCTCAGGCCAAACTATCAAATAGGGCTTTTGTCGAGGACCTCTTTCCTGTTCTCCTGGTCCGAATGCTCGAGTATCCCCAGTTCAGTGGTGACTTTTCCAACATTTCACAGGGGAAATGCCTCCAAAAATAGTTCGTACGTAAAAGTGGCTCAGCGATAACAGGCATCATCAAGCGGCAGATCTTGCCACAGTGGGTAGGCTGGAAGGTTTCTCCTATTATGGAACCAGCCGGTATAGAATCACGC
>SBBH01000064.1 GCA_005239795.1 Planctomycetales bacterium | reverse complement strand
AGTCGATCGAGAACGGCTGGGCCAAGCGTCTCCCTTCCTTCGAGACCTGCGACATCCCCGTCCGGAATCTTTACCGCTATGAGGAGGAGCGCTGGGGGACCTCCGCCTGGCGCTTCCTCTTCTTCAAGAACGACAAGGAGCACAAGCTCGGGGCCACCCCCCTCCCCGACGGCCGGGTCAAGATCTACCGGGAGCTGGCCGACACGCACCTTTCCTACACGGGGGGGCTCGCCGCCAAGTACATCCCGGTGGGCCAGGAGGCCGAGCTGGATCTGGGGGCCGCCCCCGACGTCAAGGTGGAGGCGCTTCTCGTCAACGAAAAAACGGAAAACTATCTCTTCGGCGACAACGGCCATGTCGCGGGGTTCGATCGGGTGCTCTCTTTCGAGATCAAGATCGAGAACAACCGGGCGCTTCCGGCGGCGATCGAGATCATGCGCAACATGCCGCATCCGTTCTGGGAGATCGAAAACGCCCCAAAAACCCCGGCCGCCTACAAATACGAAAAGGTGGATGTCGACACGGTGAAATACGCCCTGGCGGCCAAGCCCGGCGACAAACAGACGATCGCCTACACCCTCCGACTCTTCGAGGGGGCGCGGCGGGACAAAAAATAGAAGGAAGGAACATCATGAAACATCGAATGGCAACGTTGGCGGTGCTTGTCTTTTTCCTGACGGCTTCCCCGCGAGCCCGAGCTGGGGATGATCAGCCGCAGCCCCCCCCGTGTCCTGCCTGCGGCGAGGTCACAGTGCTGCCGGTCATAAACGGCGGGTTCCGGGGTTTCACTGACGAAGAGCGGGAGCGCGCCCGGCGCGGCGAGGCGGTCCTGGGGGACTCCGGATGCGTCGGCGAACGCCCCGACTGGGCATGTCAAAAATGCGGCAAGCGATGGGGAAGCGCTCAAGCCGTCTTCTGCTCTCAGTGCCAAAATTTTGGCCGCAGCGGCGATACGGGCCGATGTCGCGACTGCGGGAATGAGACCAACTCCAGCAGCTTAAGGATCTGTGCAAGTTGCGCAGGAAAAAAAGGGATTTGTCAAGACTGCCTGAAGAGCGTCAAGCAGGCTCGCGCGCCAGAAAAAGCGCCCAAACCGGACACATCCACTCCGGAAAACGCTTGGCAGGCCATCCTCAATGCAATGCGGCGAGGCGACATCGAAAAACTCGCCATGGTCACAACGAAACAGGGTCTCAACTCGTTCTCGTTCCTCACCAGCATCCGAGACGAGACGCGCGCGCAAACCTTCCAGAGATTGGGAGAGGGGTGGGCAAATTATGAACTGCGCTGGCATGCCGTCCAAGAGGATCGCGCCGCAGCCACGATGGGCCCTGAAGAAAAAGAGAACAGCCTGGAATTCATTCGGACCTCCGAAGGATGGCGGCTGGACCGTTGGATGCCCGGCAAATGAAAACCATGCTTCGTTACGCCCCGGCGCGGCCGGCAATGGGGGGGCGCTTCTCTCCCTGCTCTTCGCCCTGTCGGGCTTTGCGCCGGCCGGCGCAAGCGCCGACGACATCGGACACGCGATCAAATGGGCCGACCAGATCGTCTGCGGAACGATCGAAGCGGCGACGAAAAAACCAACCGTGTGGACCGACAAATGCGCGATCGGCGCCTGCAAACGGGACATCACCTTCCGTGTGGACGGCGTGCTGGTGGGCCCTCCGGAACTCAAAGGGGAGCTGCTTCTCCTCAAAAATCCCGTCTGGAACCAACAGCTTGTCCCGATCGCGATGGGGGAATGCTGCGTCCTCTTTCTCAGGCTGATCCGGCGCGATTCAGAGAAAGAGACAGGAGAAGAGAAGATCGTGCTCCGTGAAATACACCGGGTCGATGGGATCGCCCCTTGGGGCGGCCAAGAACTCCCGCATTTCAAACAAGAGAGATTGGCTCCCAACGCAAAGGAAAAAAAGGAAATCAAAAAAATTCTCCTCCGGGAATGCCTTGCGTCACTCCAGAAGGCCAAGGACCCCCGGCGCCAGCGGGAAATCATCCTGGCAATCTCCTCCATAGCCTCCCCCCAAGAGGCGGCACTCTTCCTCCCCTATTTGGAGAGCGACGACGAATGGCTCCGGAGGGCGGCCTTGAATGCCCTCCTCTTCGCAACACAGGAAGAAAGATATGTGGCGGCGGCCGCAGCGGATCTTCGATCCTTTTTCGACCAGCATCTCCCCCAGGAAATCTGGAGAGAGGACGATGACCACGATCGCATCTATTCGCGCCTGTCGAAATATTATTCCTGTCTTGACCGCCGCAACGAGACGGGTGAAACCCCCCAGGCGCTCCTTCCCCTCTGCCGCCTGATCGCCGAAGAGGCGCCGGACCTGGACTTCAGGACGCGCGCCGGCTTCTTCAATCTGCGCGACGGGGCGACAAGTGCGGACGCGCCCTATTTTCTCCCCTTTGCTCTCGATGACAGGGCGCATATCCGCGCGCAGACGATCCAGACCCTGGTCAAAATCCTCGGCGCTGAGGCCGCGCATGAGAGGCTGACCGATTTCCTGAAGAAGGAAGGGAGCCTCCGCGCCGCGGCGGAGGGGGCGCTGCGCCAAAAGCTCAAGGCGGAATGGGAGGCCCTGGGAGGGGCGACTCACGCGAA
Organism: Planctomycetales bacterium; assembly: GCA_005239795.1. Lineage (GTDB taxonomy): Bacteria > Planctomycetota > SBBH01 > SBBH01 > SBBH01 > SBBH01. The sequence goes on along the minus strand of SBBH01000064.1, from coordinate 1,359 downwards.
CGTGGAAGCGTGGCTCTGGAGTCTGGAGTGCCATAACGAAGAGGAGTCCGCCGAGGCCCTCCAAAAACTCGATCGACTCGGTTGGCGGACCGCCTGGGGGATCGAGAAGGCATTTTGGACAGTGGGAAGGGGGCAGACTCCAAATAAGCTCCAGGAGCTTCTGGAAGCATGGAACATCTACGGCGACGAGAGGGCCGCCGAGGGAGAGTAGTCGCTCGCCAGGTTTGTCGCCGAGCGGGAAGGCCCCCTGCGCGCCGCGGCGGAGGAAGCGATCCGCAGGCTTCTCGAGGCGCAGTGGAACGCTTTGGAAGAGAAGACCCGGGCCAGGGCCACGCCCCTGATCGCGCAATTGGGGGACTCTTCTTTAGAGACGCGGGAATCGGCCCAGGCGGCGCTCTTGGGGCTCGGCTGGCGGATCTCCTGGAAACTCGATCAGGCGTACGCTCAGGCAGAGGATCCTGAGGTGTGCGAGCGCCTTAGGATCCTCTTGCAGAAATTCGGCTGCTTCATCCGAGAGCCATAGGACAAGATGGGAACGCCGCGGAACAAAAAATGAGGAAAGGAATCGTGCAATATCGAATGGCGGTACTGGCAAGCCTTCTATCAGTCTTTTTTCAGGCCAACTGGGGAAGCGCAGAACCCGCGAAAAACCTTGTGTCGAGCGTCATCGAGGGGTCTGGCACCGTAAAACACTTCGATCTTGATGGGAAGTTCTGGGGAATTGAGATGGACGACGGAGAGAAGCTTAGCCCCCATGACACGCTCCCCGAAGCGTTGCGCCAGGACGGCCTGCGTGTCCATGTCAAGGCCAAGGAGATTAAGGTGGGCGGCTGTTTTCACATGTGGGGGACGCTTGTTGAGATTCTGTCAATCGAGAAAGATGGGTTGCAAGAATCTGTCAAACAGCTGGGCAGCCCCGAATGGACAGTCCGCCAGAAGGCGCGTCAAGCGCTCCTGGCGCGCGGTCAGGGGGATCCCGAGGGTTTATTGGCCGCGCTCCCGGAGAAGGATCCCGATCCGGAAATCGCCCATCAGATAGAGACATTGCGTCATGAGATCGAGGAAATCTTTCTTTTGCATAAATCCCTGCGCGTGGCGGGGGAGAATCTTGAATTCCAGGGCCTGGCCCGGGCGATGTGCGCCCACCCTTGCCGCGAAACGGTGTCCGCCTTCTTCGAAAAGGCAGGGCTTTCATTGACAATGCTTGTGGATACCTCGGGGGAAGAGTACGCCATTTGGAAAAAGGAGGTTCAAGGAAAGATTAAGAAACTATCCCAAAACTCCTGATCTGCAGGCGCGCCGATACCACAGCAGGGCGCAAGCCAGCTGGATGAGGCCGCGGTAGTTCTCCGGGTACTT
>SBBH01000124.1 GCA_005239795.1 Planctomycetales bacterium | reverse complement strand
GCTGTGGTTCGCCCTTCTTGACGCCGCGACCGGAGCCGTCCTCTGGAAGGTGATATCTGGGTCAGACACGGAGCCGATGGCGCGGATCGAGGATTTTGATATGGATTCCCGAGCCCTTCTTTACGGAGGGCAGGGAGCGATCGCCCTGCGGCGCCTCGTGGACGCCGATTCTCCAATCTCCTCCCCGAAATACGGTGTGCCGGAGTCCAAGTGAAAAAATGAAAAACAATACTGTGCGGATTGCGAAGTGGGGCTTCTCAGGGGTATGGATCTGTGTGTCCGTCATGTCACTTGGCGCGGATACGGCAACGCCTCTCCAGGATCACAGCGCGCTTGTGAAAGCACTTTCCTCGGACAAGGCCGAAGACCGCCAGCGGGCCGTCACTGGATTGCAGGAGGCCCTGAGGGGGCTTGAGCGCGGCGGATCTGAGAAAAGGGGGGAACTTTCAGCGCTGATGGGGACCCTCCGGAAGATCGCGAGGGACGAGACGGCTGGTCCCGATCTGCGCTGGCAGGCGAAGGAGGCATTTTCGCCGTTTTTGGCGGGCGAGCCGCTCTGGAAAAATCCTGATCTCTTAGGCCCTGTTATTGGCATGTGGGACGCCGGGGAGGGGAAGCTTCTTGTGGCCGGTCAGATGCAAGGGATCTCGGGAGAGCGCCTCGGGTGGGTTGGGCTTTACCGCGCGGACACGGGGGAAAAGATTTGGGAGAAAGCGTCCGACTTGCCTGGGATTCCCATCCGGTTTGAGGTTCTTCCGGAAGGGATTTTCCTCGCCGGTCTCCAGGGCGGTGGAGTGCGAAAACGATACTGGATGGGGGTCTACGACATCGGCACCGGCGCGGAAAAATGGCTGACACAGGATCTCGCGGCCATACAGATCGTCCGGATCCTTCCAGAGGTGATCGTCCTAGGCGGCATCCAGGGGGACGCGCCGGCTGAGGATTCCTCTGCGCAGTTTATCCGGTTGGGCGTCTTTTCCCGGAAGACAGGACAACCGCTTTGGGAGACGCAGAAGATGCCCGGCGACCTTCGCGCGCTTTACGCGACCCCTGAGGCGGTCTTCGCCGGGGGATGGCGTAACCCTCGGCGAGACGAGGGGGAGCCGATGGGAGGGCGCCATGGGTGGCTGGCCCGCTTCTCTACGGCGGATGGCCAGCTCCAGTGGCGCCTCGATGACATCCCCGGGTATGTCCAGAGTCTCGAAAATTTGCCGCAGGGGCTCCTAGCCATCGGCGGCAGAACCTACATGGCGCCGTCGACGACCGAGGAGAACAAGGCGCAGGGGGCCGGCGGCATGGTCAAGGGACGGTGGATAGCCGAATATGATCGTCGCAGCGGCAAGGCGCTCTGGTCGCGCGTCTTCGAGGAGGGGTTCGAGATTGATCCAGCGGCGCAGACGGTTTTGAAGGATCTGATTCCTCTCGATCTTAACAACAAGGAGTATCGCGCACACCTGATGCGGGGGATTGTGCCTCCGGCGACCTGGCCGCGCGTCTATCTCGATGAAAAGGGGGAACCGCGCAAGGCCGTTTTCAATCGCCTGCCGGGTCCGGTGTTCGCCCTGGCGGTCGAGGGGGAACGCGTCGCGGCGGGGGGGGCTCTGTGGCTCGCGCTTTACTCCGGCTGGACCCCGGAGGGGTTGGCGCTGGTGTGGGAGGCGTCCGTGGCGGGGAATGTGCAGTCGATCTTTGGGAGTCCGGAGGGGATTTTGGCCGCAGGGAACTTGGTGGGCAGCCGCAAGGGGTTTTGGATGTCGCGCAGGGATTCCAAAACGGGGAGCGCCGTTTGGGAAAAGGTGCTCCCAGAATATAACATGAACATGGTCGAGTGGATCCCGCAGGGGATTGCCGCGGCCGGCAACATATACCCCGAAGGAACAGAGGCGGAGGGGATGGCGCTTTTGTCCGTCCCCTGGATGGCGGTTTTCCGGACCCGCGATGCGGACCAGTCTGACCGCTATCCGAGGTGATCCGAGGGGATGGAGTCATTCGATCCCCTGGAACAATTCTTTCCTTGATCTGTTTTTTTGTGTAATCTTTCTCCATGAACATGGAAAGGGTTAGCACATCATTCTGGATCCAGGGGGCGGTTTTTCTGGGGGTTGTGGTCCCGTTCGTAGCGGGTGGGGGCACGCGCTGGAGCCTCCCCCTTCAGGACGCCCAGGCCGGCATCGGTGTCGACAATGTTGGCCCAGGCGATTTTCGGGGCAAGCACCATGGGCCTGGGACGAACTTCTACCATTTTAACACAACCACCCATTACTTGGGAACAGATAAACATAAAGTGTCAACGAGCACTGATTATCGGCCAACGGGTGACCATAATTCCAACTCGAATGTGCATTATGAAGGGACATTCGTTCACCTTGTTGATTCGAACTAGAATCTGAGGGACGCTGGAATTTAGTTAAGGATCGCGACATTGGATTCTTCCTTCTTCAAGAAGCTTCTGTTGTTATGCGCCGGGATTCTTCTGGGGCGTGGCACCGCCTCTTGGTTCGGCCCTCGAGGTCGGGAAGAACCGCCATCGGAGATTGTCGCGTCTCCTGTCGGACCGCGCGGCAGTTCCCAGCTTGAGAAGAAGCCCGCTCAGTCTTTTCGCTTTGAAAAGGGGCGTTCCGTTGGGGACCTAACGATCCCCGCGCAGACCCCGTCCACGTCCCCTTTCGGGCTTGCGCGCGAGGCGCGCGCCTCCGCGGCGTCGGCCGATCCGCGAGGGTTTCTCGCCCCCTTCTGGACGCTTCTGGAAGGGGACGATGCCTCCCATGAAATACTCGTTTCTCTTTTGAATGATCTGGGCGGGGCCGATGGGTTGGCGCGTCTCTTTGCGGGGGCAGACCCCGCTTTCCTGAAAAAGCTCGCGCAGGGGCTCGCCACACGCCCGGATGCCCTGAGGCGGCTTGCCGACAGGATCCTCACGCGCGACGGCGGGCCGCTTGATCCCGCGCTTCTCTTCGCCCTGCAGGCGACCGCCCAGTACGTGGAGAGCGAGCTCCCGCGGGAGCGGCTCTTCGCGGTTTTGACGGACGTTCTCGCCAGAGAACAAGACGCCGGTCCCGCATGGACAGGGGTGTTCCAGCTCTGGGCCGCCGAGAATCTCTCGCGCATGCATCCCCTGGAATACGCCGACCGGATCGAGGCGATGGCGCTTCAAGGGGATCCGGTTGCGGCGTGGCATCTCGTGAATGTCGCCACCCGGCTTGGCGAAAGGGACGGAACAGCTCTGTTGGAGAGGATGTACGGGCGCGCAGAAAGCGACTTGCTCAAGGGACAGATCCTGGAAGGAATGGGCTCCTTGAGGACGCCGGAGGCCGCGGAGCTCCTGTGGCAACTGAGTGAGAGGGAGCAGTCGCCGTCCGGCCGGTCGGCCGTCTGGCGCCAGCTCGGGCGCGACCTGCATAATTTCGAGCGTCTCGCGGGGTGTCTCGAGGATCCGGCGACACTCTCCCCGGACCGCGAGGCGATCCTATTCGCTTTGGCGACGGGCGCGGGAGAGGATCCCCGCATCCGGCAAGCCATCTGGCGCCTGTGGGAATCGAACCCCTCGGCGTCCGGATCGGAGGGTCTCATTCGCGCCATGGCCCTGTATGCGCACGACGAGAGGGCGCGGGATTTCGCGGTCCAGGGCTTGGGAACGGCCGCGCGCGACGCGTGGATGTATCTTGCGATCGGATCGATCGAGCCGGGAAAGGCCCGCGAGAACTGGGCGGCTCTTGACGCGGCCGCGCGCGACACGCGTTTTTCCGCGAGCTTGCGGGGTCGGGCGGCGGTCGCGCTCGCCCGGAGCGACGGGAACGGGGCCGTTTCGGCGCTGATGGCCGGGTATGACGGGCTTCCTCTCGAGGAGCGGTGTGGGGTGGTCGAGTCCCTGGCCGAGATGCGGACCCCCGAGGCGGCCGAGGCGTTGCGCCGCATTTCCTCGGGGGATCTGTCCGAGCAGGTTCGCGCGCTGGCCCTTTCGAGGGGCCGGTGACGAAGATTCCGAGGCCTGTCCGAAGAGCTCTTGTCTGGGGGGCCCACGGGGTCCTGGCGGCCCTCACCCTTCCGCTCGGCCTCCATCTTGCGCTCATCCCGATCGAGTTCAACCAGTTCTGGTTGGAAAAGCAGGAGATCCGCTGCGGCGTCGCCTCCTGGGAGACGGTCTGGGACGCGTTCCACTCGGCTTGGAGCTCGGGTGTCGACATTCTGTGGAGGCGCCCCTCCCGCGCGGCCCCGCCGCTCGAGGACAGTCTCGCGGTCTTCTCGCATATTTTTTCCTGGATTCCGCCGCATGCCGTCGTCTATCCGACAGAAGGGTTCTATTATTTCCGGACTCACTTTGGCGCCGAGGAGGTCTGGGGGAACGTCCGGATCGCCGATCTCGACAAAGGGGTGATGTCGCTCGCTTACTTTACCGTTCCCGACCAGAAAACCGTGATGCGGGATTTCACCGTTGCGGACGGCCTAGGTATCCAGAAGTGGACCGACGGGCTCTACGACGTTTCCTTTGAGGGGAAGACCGTACGGTTCAAGATCCCCGATACGGCAGGACTTTCGCCTCGCCGGCTGAAGATGCTTCCAGAAGAGGAGTTCGTGGGACAGATCCACGACGAATCGGGGATCCGCCTTTTCCTGATTTTTAACCGCGCCACGAACTCCTTCTATGAAGTGTTGAATGACGAAGAGGGGGTTGTGGAGAGATTCGACCGTCCTGAAAAAGAGATCCTGGCGGGACAGCGGACCGGTTTTGTCTTTTACGAGGACGAGCTCTGGGATCGCAAGGTTCTTGTCGGGGTGCGTCTCGATAACGGGGTGGCGAACAATTATTACGACGGCCCCGGCGACCAGGTCCCTTTCCGGGCCAGCTTGCGCGAAAAGCTTCGGATCGCCTATCCCAGCACGCTTCTTGAGAGCGGCGTCGACGAGCATGGGGTCTGGCTCAATAAGCCCCAGTGGTGCCGGTTCGTGATCGCCCCGTTTCATTCCTACGCAAGCCTGGACGATCTAATCGCGCGGGTGCGGCGCTCTGACGCCGGCGCGCCGCGCTCAGAGTTCTGGACTCAGCTCACCAAGGAGTGGTGGTACACGCCGGAGTGGGTTGCGTCGATCGCAGAGAAGCTCGCCCAAGAGGGAAAATCCTTTCCTGTGAAAGACCCAGCTGTTACCTTGCGTTATGCCGTGGCAAGCGCAATGGAGCTCCCCCGCTCCCAGGAAGCCGTAGGGTTGGAATGAAGAACGCCGCACTTTGGATCCAGGGGACGGTTCTGGCGGGGGTTGCGGTCTTGTTCGTGATGAGCGGAAACGGGAATTGGAACAGGCCTTTTCCGGAGGCCAGGGCCAGCTTTAGCCAGTGCTACAATCCCGCGATCTATATTCCGCTTGGACCTGAGGTGGGGCACCGCTGTGCATCAAAAATACATCTGCTCAACACAGACACGCATCGTAGCCTCTCGGACACGCATGACGGCGATACGAATACGCATTTTGTCTGCACTCTTTGGCACTACATCCACACCAATTTTTCATGTGGTGAATAGCATTGATACCGGTTCCGCTGAGTGGGGCTTTCCCAGAAGCTTTTCCTAGACCCGGACGCCGCGGTCGTAGAGCGCCTGGCCGACCTCGGCCAGGATCATCCGGTTCTTGTGGACCGTGATATATTCCTTGAAGAAGGTCAGGACGTTGAAGACGAGCGCCAGAAGAACCGCCGAAAAATGGGTCCAGCGCGGGATCTGTCCGGTGTGCACCGCCGCCCCGAGCGAGGCCGCCGCGATCATGAAGATCGAGGCGAACGTCGCGTAGGGGTGGACATCCCATTTGAAGTCGCGCAGGCGCGCGAGGTATTTCTGCTGGAGGTCCGGATGATCCCGGATCGCCCTTTGGACGTCCTTCCCGGTTCCCACTAGGTAGAACATCGTCATGCAGTGGATGAAGCAGGTGAAGAACGCCGCGAAGAGCCCCCAGAGGATATGGCCGTTCAAGGCCGCATAGTCGCCGAGAAAACAGCGCAGGCCCAGGTGCACCGCCACCGAGAGGAGAAAGGCGTCGATCCCGATCAACCCGAGCGTCACCAGAGGCATGCGGGGAGCATCGTACCGACATCCCTGTCATGAGTCATGGGAATAGCCTCATTTCCTGGCCATCGATGGCCATCGATGTTAAAATTGCCCCGCAAAAATTTATGACACGCTTCGTCGTTGGGAAAAATTGAACGACCGGATTATAAAAAGGCGGAATGAAATAGTGTCGATCCTGAAGGACTTGGAGAGGTTTTTTCAAAAAACAAGCGACTGATTCACGCTCCAGTCCGCCCTTGCTGTTTTCTGCCGCCGTTTCCGTTTCTCATGACTCATGATTTCTTGCCCGCCCAGACATTCGCCGCCACGATGAGCGCGCCCCCCGCGATCGCCGCCGCGGTGAAGCGTTCCCCGTAGAAAAGAGCGGAGCAGGCGGCCGCAAAGATCGGCTCCGTGGCGTAGACGACCGCCGCGTGGTTGGGGTCGAGATCCTTCTGGAACCGGTTCATCACCCAGAGGGAGACCACGGTGGCCGCGACGAGAAGAGAGAGATAGGGGAGGGCGCCGCGCGTGTCGGCGGCCAGGCGCAGGAGAACCGCCGGCTTAAGCGTCCGCACGGCCGCGGGCGTCGCCAGGGCGCCCGCCGCAAAGGCGCCGCCGATCCAGAGGGAGGAGGCGAGCGTCAGGGCTGACGTGTCGTGGCGGGGCGCTAGGCGGTCGATGGTGACGATCTGTATCCCGAAAGCGAGGCCGCAGGCGGCTGAGAGAAGCTCGCCCACCCCGAAGGAGGGGGCGGTCGGAGGGTTCATGATCCAGAGGCCTGCGAGGGCGATGGCGATGGCGGGCGCCAGGCTCGGAGCCAGGCGTTTTCGGAAGAGAAGCCACGCCGCCAGAGGCGTGGCGGGGACGTAGAGGCTCGTCAGAAACGCCGACATCGCGGGGGTGACGCTCACCAACCCCGCCGTCTGGAGAAAATGTCCGGCGGCGCCGGGGAGAGCGATCCAGAAGGCGTTGCGCCACAGCCCGGCGTCCCTCAGGCGCCGCAGGGCGCCGGGAAAAACGAGCGCCGTCGCGAGGGCAGAGAGAGAAAAGCGGATCGCCAGGAACCCGACCCACGCCGCCGCGGCCGCCTCTTCTCCCGCGGCGCGCCCCACGGCGTCGATCGACCACTTGATGAGGAAGAACGTGCTCCCCCAGAGGATGTTGACCCCCGTCAAGGCCAGGATCGCGCGTTGCCGGTCGGTCACAGGATGAGAACAATAAGAAGAAGTTCACCAGTCCACCAGTCCCGCAGTCCGCCAGTCGATATGATCGCGAGATGTTCCGGAAGGGGGGATTGGCCCGGTTGGAAGAGGAGATCGTGGTCTGCGCGCGATGTCCGCGGCTGCGAACCTACTGCCGTCGTGTGGCACGGGAAAAGAAACCCCAGTTTCGCGATGAAACGTATTGGGGCAGGCCTGTGCCGGGGTTTGGCGATCCGCGCGCGCGGATCCTCATCGTGGGCCTGGCGCCAGCCGCGCATGGCGCCAACCGCACGGGGCGGATGTTCACCGGCGACGGGACGGACGGCGCCGGCTCGTCTGATTTCCTGGCGCGCGCCCTGCATCGGGCCCGATGCGCCAACCAGCCGACCTCGCGCCATCGCCGTGACGGGTTGATTCTGCGCGGTGTGTATCTCACGGCGATCGTCCGCTGCGCGCCGCCGGCGAACAAGCCTCTGCCGGGAGAGATCGCCCGTTGTGCGCCGTATCTCGAACGGGAGATGGATCTCTTGAAGGATCTTTGCGTGATCGTCGCGCTCGGGAAAATCGCCTTTGACCAGACGTTGTCGCTTCTTTCGAGGCGGGGCGCCTCGCTCCCAGGCCCCCGGCCGGCGTTTGGCCACGGCGTGCGCGTCGCATGGGGAGCGGGGTTTCCCATCGTCTTGGGGTCCTACCACCCCAGCCGGCAGAATACGCAGACGGGGCGTCTCACGCCCGCGATGTTCGACGCGATTTTCCGTGAGGCGAAGGAGCGGGCGAAGGAACGGGCAAAGAAAACAGGGGGTTTTTGAGGCGCCCCTTGAGTCGTTCGAAAGATCCTTCGAACCGCTTTTGGAGTGAGGCGGGGCTGATTCCTGGGGCCTCCGGTTCCTGCGCGACGAGGGCCGCGAGCAATCGCACGGCCCCCAGATAATCGCGCTCGTGGATCTGCTCGGCGCGGATCCGTCCGTCCGTCCCCATGTTGTGGTAGTTCACCAGGGGAAGCGCCACCGCTCCCGTGGCATATCCCCACAGGGTGAAGGCGCTTGCCTCGCACCCGCCGCCGGTCATGAGCGCCCGCTGGAACCGGAAGGTTTTGTCTCCGGCGGCGAGCCGCTCGGCCGTCTGCGACAGAAGAAAAGTCATCCCGGGGTCAAACGTCATGACACGGTCCCCCGTGCGCACGATCGGGCCGGCGCCGGCGGCCACGCCTGGGACGAGGCAGGAGCTGGCTTCGACATTGACGAAGCGCGCGGCGCGGGGAAGCAGTCGGTCGCGCATCGCGCCGAGGGCGCCGATCATGCCGGCCTCCTCGCCGCGCGTGAAAAATCCCGCCACGGTCGCCGAGAGCCGACGCTCTGCGGCGAGCGCGACCACCGCCGTGGCGACGGCGCACCCGGCGAGGTCGTCGATCGATTTGGAGGAGACGACCCCGCGCGAAAGGGCGTACGGGACGAGGTCCCAGGAGCCGAAGTCGCCGCGCGACACGGGCCGGGCCAAGTCGAGCCGCAGTGTTTGGACGCGCTTGGCGTCTGGCGCAAGCTCGACCCCCGCGAGGCGCCCCCGGACCTCGCCGGTTGGCGTGTAGACGATGACGGGCGTTCCTTTTTGGAAGAATTCCGGGCGTACGCCGCCAGACCATTGTGCGCTCGCTGACGCTCGCTGGATCGAGCTGGCTGACGCTCGCTGGCTCGAGCGGGCTGTCGCGCGCTTGGCTCCTGGGGGCTTGGCGGTTGTCGAGCAGTCGAGGATCGTGAATCCGGGGTGGTCCATATGCCCGGTGATCACCCAGACCGGTTTTCCAGATTTTCCTTTCCAGGTCACGAGCAGGTTGCCGTGGGGATCCTCTGTCACGGGGAGCCCCTGGCGTCTTGCGAACGATCGAACCTGGGCGGCCACCCGCTCCTCGTGGAACGGGGCGGTGGGGGCCGAAACGAACGTCTTGAGGATCCGCAGGGCCTGGGCGTCCTCGGCGCGGCTCATTGGCAAACCACGATCTGTTTAGTAATGCTCAGGGACCAGCTCCCGCTCGACCCCCTCGATCAGGATATGGAGGAGCATCATGTGGAGCTCTTGGATCCGGTCGGAGGTGGCCCCTGGAACGACGATCGCGTGGTCGCAGAGGGGCTTGAGCTTGCCCCCTCCCTTGCCCAGGAAGCCGATCACGCCGACCTGGCGTTTTTTGGCGGCCTCGGCGGCCCGGATGAGGTTCGCGGAGTTGCCGCTTGTCGACAGGAGGAAGAGAAGGTCCCCCGGATGCCCCAGGGCCAGGACCGGCCGGGCGAAGATCTCTTCGAAACCGTAGTCGTTGGCGACGCAGGTGATGTGGGAGGGGTCGGCCAGGGCGATCACGGGGAACGGCTCCCGGTCCTTGCGGTATCGGCCGGTCCATTCCTCGGCGAAGTGCGTGGCGTCGGAGAGGCTCCCGCCGTTGCCGCAGGCGAAGATCCGTCCGCGTTTTTGAATGACGTCCCTCACTTTGGCCCCCACCGTGTCCAGGAAGGGGACCGTCCCGGGATCGGCGATGATTTCGCTCAAGACCTGGGCCGCTTCCTTCAAGGCGGCCTGGTAATGTTTCGTGACAGCTGACATAGGGAAGAGGAAGAGGGTGCCAGAAGGGGGAAGCCTCTTCAAGAAATTTTCGGAAAATCGCTTGACTACAAACATTTGTTTGCTATTCTGTGGGTGTCGGCGCCTGGTCATGAAAGGCCTGTTTCGGGGGGAGGCCCCCGGCGGGCCGGACATCGGATGGACGAGGACTAAGAGGGACCAAGGGAAATTAGAGAAAAGAGAAAATAAGGAAAAAGGGCGCCGGGTCACATGCCCCTCCGAGCGGCAAGCCGCAAGCGAGCCGTGAGGAGGAAGAAAGGGGGCTCCTATGGTAGCAGTCGTCGCCGAGAGAGAAGTCAAAGAGACGAGCTTTGCCAAGGGCAGAGAGGCTAAGGAGGGGAGGGACAGGATGGAAT
>SBBH01000047.1 GCA_005239795.1 Planctomycetales bacterium | reverse complement strand
GGGGTGGGGAGGGTTTTGGCCGCTTTCGCTCGGGGCCGTTCGGGCTTCCCACGTGAAGGTTGCGGCAACGCTTGTTTTGGCTTGTGTTTGGGCGCGCTACGGGATGGGGTCGCGCGGAGTTTGGCTGGCGGATCTTCTGGCGGGCCACGGCGCCTTCCAGGTGGCGCTCGTGGAAAAGGATGAGAAAAAGATCGCGGCCCGGCACGAGAAAGCGGCCCGGCATTTTGAAAGCGCCGCGAAAAGGATGGAAAAGTCCGGCGAGGGAAGTCTGCTCTATCCCCAGACGCTCTTGATGCTTGCCCGCGCCCGCGCGGGAGAGCGCGACTGGACCGGAGCGCTCTCAGCCTGCCGGAAGGCCAAGGCGGCGAGCGGCGGCGCCTTTGTCGTCCTCGAGGAGACAATGGGTCGTCTTTATGCGGTTCTCGACGATCCTGCCCGGTCGGCAGCGTATTTCGCTTCTGCCGCCCGCGTGAGCCTCTACCACCGGCCGCTCTACGCGGAATATCTTTGGGAAAACGTTCGGGAAGGGCGCCCCCCTCCCGGCTACTGGGCGCTTTTTGTCGAGCCGCTCTCGCGCGCTGCATCGACGCGCCGCTGGGATCTCGGGATCAACGCGACGCGGGCGATCCTGCTTTTGGGAGCGGGCAAGGCAGCACAGGCCGCCAGCGCCCGGTCGGCGGCCGACCGGCTCTACGAGGAGGCCTCGGACCTGGCCGATGCGGAGGGGCTTCGCGCCTACATCCGGATGTGGCTTCCCGTGGACCGAGCGCGCGCGATGGAGATCGAGAGGCGTCACACCCTACAATAGCCGCAATGTTCGAGCTCGTCGTGAAATCGGGCCCCGACGCGGGCCGCGTCTATGTCCTCGTGGAGGCGGAGGCGACGATCGGCCGGGACCTCGACAACACCGTCTGCTTGAACGACGCCAAGGTCTCGCGCAAGCATGCGCGACTCTTTTCCTCCGAGGGGATCTGGCGGATCGAGGACCTGGGGAGCCGGAACGGCACCTTCGTCGACGGCGTCAAGGCACCCGGAGCGGTCCCCTTAAAATCCTCGTTCTTGGTTGGGATCGGATCGACCCTCCTGCAGTTCGTGGACTCGCGGCTCCCCCAGGTTTTGAGCGACGACGAGAAGGAAAAAATCCCCGTCACCGGCGACACGGTGGAAATTCCAATCGGCCCGGCAAGCGGTTTTGCCTTGGCGAAAGAGGAGCGGGGGGCCGTAACGCTCGCGCAGGCCAATCAGCGGCTCCATGCGCTTCTCGAATTCGCCACACGGCTTTCCGACTGCGTCGGCGTGGGGGATCTGATGAGCGCGGCAGCCGAGGGGGGGGCCTCGGTTCTCTCCCCCGCCCGCGTGATCCCGATCTTAGCCGAGCGCGACCGGAAGCTCAGGCCCTGGTTTTCGGAGGAGGCGCGCTTCGCGCCGATCCAAGATCTTCCGATCAGCACGTCGATCGTGAGGCATTCGCTCGAGCGGCGCGTCGCGCTCTTAATCAGTTCCAACATGCGTGACCCGACGCGGCGCTCCCCCTCGATCGCGGCGCACCGGATCCAGACGGCCGTCGCGGTACCTCTTCTTTCCGGCACGGCGCGCGACGCGGAGGCGTTGGGCGTCCTCTACGCCGACCGGGTGGGCCCCGCCGACGATTTTGAGCGCGAGGATCTAGAATGGCTGATCGCCTTCGCGGCGGTCCTGGCGCGCCGGCTCGAGGCCGTCCGGGTCCTGGAGCGGGCCAGCAAAAGCTTGGCTGTACGCGACCGGGAACTGCGCCGCGAATACCAGATTCTCGGGAAATCTGCCGCGATCCAAAAACTCCTCGAGGTCGTCGAGAAGGCCGCGGCGACGGCGTCCACGATCCTGGTGACCGGCGAGTCGGGAAGCGGCAAGGAGCTGGTGGCCCGCACGCTGCATCGCCTCTCGGCCCGGCGCGACGGCCCCTTCGAGGCCGTGAACTGTGCGGCGCTGGCCGAGGGGGTCGTGGAAAGCGAGCTTTTTGGGCACGTCAAGGGGGCTTTTACGGGCGCCCAGGGGGACCGGCTGGGGCGTTTTGAATTGGCTGACGGCGGGACGCTGTTTTTAGACGAGGTGGGGGAGCTTCCGGAGCCGGTGCAGGCCAAGCTCCTGCGGGTTCTCGAGGACGGGCGCGTCCGCCGCGTGGGGGACACACGCGACCGCCAGGTCGACGTGCGGCTCGTGGCCGCGACGCATCGGGAGTTGGGCCGGGAGGTGAAGGAGGGGCGCTTTCGAGAAGACCTTTTCTTCCGCTTAAACGTCCTGGCAATCCGCGTCCCTTCCTTGAGGGAGCGGGAGGAGGATCTCGCGCTTCTTGCGGAGGCGTTTCTCGCGCGCTCAAGCGACGCCTGCGGCAAGCGCCTCCGGAAACTTTCGACGGAAGCGCTCACCCTGATGCGCCGATACGTCTGGCCCGGGAACATTCGGGAGCTCAAGAACGCCATCGAGCGGATGGTGGTCCTCTCGGAGCGCGAGGTGCTCTCGCCGGAGGATCTGCCGCCTGAAATCCGCTCCGGGGTTTCCGCCGCCGCGCACGCCGATACCGTCGGCGGCAAAGGGTACGCGCTCAGCCTGTCCTTGGACGAGATCGAGGAGCGCCACATCCGGGCGGTTCTGGCGAGTCTCGAAGGGAACCGATCTCAGGCGGCGGCGGTCCTGGGGATCGACCGCTCCACCCTTTACGCGAAGCTCAAAAAATACAGGATTGATTAATGGGCTCCGTGGAGCCGTCTGAGGGTTCTATCCGACGCGGAAAGCCCACCGAGGCCGCCGAGACTGTATCGCCTCCTTTAGGTAGTGGGATCTTGGCGCCCGGGAGCCTGATCGGTTCCTACCGCATCGAGAGGGAACTCGGGCGGGGAGGGATGGCCGTTGTTTATGAGGCGTATGATGTGCGCCTGGCGCGCTCCGCTGCGATGAAGGTGATGAGCCGGGAACTGTCCGAGAGCGCCGAGGCGGTCCAGCGGTTTTTGCGCGAGGCGCGGCTTCTGGCAGGGCTGGCGCACCCGCATCTCGTGTGCGTTTACGAGGCGGGCTCCTCGCCGGCCGGGCCCTATCTCGTGATGGAGCTTCTGAAGGGGGAAACCCTGGCGGCGCAACTTACACGGACCGGGCGTCTCGCCCCTGCGGATGCCCGGCGGCATGTGCACCAGATCGCCGAGGCGCTCGCGGCGGTCCACGCGCGGGGGATGATCCACCGGGACGTCAAACCCGCCAACATCATGATCCTGCCGGAGCGCGGCGCGGTCCTGACCGATTTCGGCCTGGCGCGCCCCGCCGCCTCGGGGATGAGCCTCACGATGCCGGGATATGTCTTCGGAACGCCCGAATACATGTCGCCCGAGCAGGCCCGCGGCGATCCGCTCGACGCGCGCGCGGACCTGTACGCCTTGGGGACGGTCTGGTTCGAGCTGGTGGCGGGGCGCACGCCGTTTTCAGGCTCTTCCGTGGCGGCGATCCTGCGCGATCAGGTGCAGACTCCTCTTCCGCCGATTCCCGCTGAGGCGCACTTGAGTCGAGCAGAAGAAGAGATCCTGCAGCGCTGCCTCGCTAAACGGCGCGAGGAGCGCTTTCCCGATGCCCAGACTCTTGCGGCGGCGATTGCGCGCTTGGACAAGAAGGAAAAATCCGGGGCGCGTTCTTCCACGACGCCCGCCGCGGCCCCTTCTCGGCGCGTCACGCTCGCGGTGGGGATCCTGGCGGCGCTCCTCGTTTTCGCGGTGGGAACGTGGCTTGCGAGAGTCAGAGGAGGCCGGAGCGCAAAGGGTTCGAAAGAAGGGAGCGCCAGGGAGCTGAGTCAGGGGAGAGCCGAAGCGCCTTCCACCGCGCACGACGGCGTCCTCGATCCGGCCCGCGTGAGCGACTGGCTCGCAGAGCCGAATTTTGAAAAATTCCTGCAGAGTTTCACGCCGGGGCCGCTCGGGAGCGCCGAGGTGCGGCGCGTCGAGGAGGACCTGACCCGACTCGCGGACCAGATCCGCCGTGTCGAGAACGGTCCGAAAGTCCTTCCCCTGCGCCGGCAGCGCTTTCTGGCCCAGCTTTACCTGCAAACCGCCCGGGATCACTGCCTTTTAGGAGATCCTCAAAAAGCCCATGCAGCCATCGCGCGCGCCCGTCAGGTTTTACCTGCCGAGGTTCAGGAACGCCTCGTGGGGGCGCAGGCGGCGCTTGACGAACTGTTTCACAGGGAGCCCGGCGTGCGATAAAGTCGTTTTTGAACCTGCAATGATCCTGAATATTCTGCGCATCCTGTTCGTGATCGCAAGCGCCGTCATCGGCAGTTATGCCGGGGCTTCCATCGACAGATCGTCCGACGAGAGGGGGCATCTGTGGGGAGCCTTGATCGGGGGCTCCGCGGCGGCCGCGGTGATCGGCCTCGAGGTGGTTCTCACCACGCGGCGGGCCTCTTTGATTCCGACCCTGGTGATCGGCCTTTTCTTGGGCCTTCTCGTGGGGCCGCAGATCGCGCAGCCGGTGCTTTTGATTCCCGGCCTCGCCAAGGCGAGCGACATCGTCACGCCGTTTATGACGTTTTTGACGGCGTTCCTGGCGGCGGTCGTCATCTACCGCACCAAGGACGAGTTCAAATTCAGCATCCCCTACGTGGAATTCCGCCGCCAGAATGCGGGGGGGCGGCCCCTGATTTTGGACACGAGCGTCATCATCGACGGTCGGATCGAAGGGCTCGCCGGGACGAATCTTCTAGACGAGGAGATTGTCGTCCCCCGTTTCGTTTTGCAGGAACTGCAGGCGATCGCGGACTCCGCGGATCGCCTGAAGCGTAGCCGCGGCCGGCGCGGTCTCGACATCCTCCAGAAGCTCCAGGACGGAAAGCGCCTCGCGATCCGGATCGATGAGAGCCGCATCGACGGCGTCGACGCCGTCGATGGCAAGCTCGTGGCCCTGGCCAAGTCGCTGGGGGGGCGGCTTGTCACCACCGACTTTAATCTCAACAAGATCGCGCACCTGGACGGCGTCGACGTCGTCAACCTGAACGAGATCGCGGCGGCCCTAAAACCCGCCGTCCTGCCCGGTGAGCTGCTCACCCTCAAAATCATCAAGCCCGGCGCGGAGCAGGGCCAGGGGGTCGGGTACCTGGATGACGGGACGATGGTCGTGGTCGAGGGGGCCCGGGGCGAGATCGGGAAGGAAGTGACCCTCATGGTGACAAGTTCCCTGCAAACCCACGCCGGCAAGATGATCTTTGGACGGATGGGACAGTCATGAGACATGGGACATGAATGGCTGTGGGTGGTGGGAGGGTATCTGGCCGGCTCCATCCCGGTGGGGTATCTCTGGGTGAGGGCTGCGCGGGGGATCGATATCCGAAAACATGGGAGTGGGAATATCGGCGCCACGAATGTCGCGCGGGTCCTCGAAAGCCGCACGGCGGGGGTTCTCGTCTTTCTTCTGGATGTTCTTAAAGGGTGGGCGCCGGTGTCGGGATTTTTGGCATGCTCTCCTCCCGGCGCACTTGGCTTTGCCGGAGCGCCGCTTTGGGTGGGCGCAGGGGCCTTTTTGGGGCATTGCTTCCCCGTGACGTTGGGGTTTCAGGGGGGCAAGGG
>SBBH01000199.1 GCA_005239795.1 Planctomycetales bacterium | reverse complement strand
CCTGGAAGGTCCGGATTCTTCTTTAGCCGAGTGGACCCAGCGGGCGCGAAGCGAGCCGATCCGGTTAAGCCCCGACGTTCTGGCGCGCGTGGCGCTCCAGAACGCGCTTCTGCCGGTGGCGGCGCATGTCGCGGGGCCGGGCGAGTCGGCCTATCTTCCCCTGGCGGCACCTCTCGAGCGGCTTTTGGGAGCCGTCCGGCCGGTCGTCATCCCGCGCCCGAGCGCCACCTGGATCGGCATGGAAGAGGCTAGGTTCCTCAGCCGCACGCATCTTTCCGTCGAGGCGCTCATGACGCGCCGGATCGCCTATGAGGAGGCGGTCGCGGGGGCGGTTCCCGCCGAGCTCCGGATGCACCTCGAGAGTGCCGACGAGGCCCTGGACGGGGCGCTTTTGCGCCTGGCCGATCTGGGGCTTTCGCTTGATCCCAATCTTGCCGGGCCGCTCCGGAAGGGTCGCCAGCGGATCGAGGAAGAGGCGGCGCGTCTCAAGCGCAAGGTGACGAGCGCCGCTCTCTCAAAAGAGGGATTGGGACTTTCCCGCTGGGAGACGGTCGCCGGCTGGGTTCTGCCCCGTGGGAGATTTCAGGAAAAGGTGTATGGATGGGCCGCCCTTCTGGCGCGCTGCGGCGAAGCGGGGATGCGCCGATCGCTTGAGGCGCTCGACCCCTTCGATTTCCGTCACCGCGTGATCGAGGTCGAGCAACGCTAACCGGCCATGCCGCGGACCAGATACCCGGCGATGAAGCCGACGGCGAGCCCCACCACCAGGGCGATCCAGACCGTCGTTTGAGAGGATGGGGCCGGCGCCGGGGCATGACCGGCGGCGGGAGCGTGATGCGCCGGCGCCGCGGCGGCCGGGCGTCCGGCGGCTGCCTCCTTGCGCAACCTCTCCTGCATCGCGGAGGCGTCGATCTGCATCGTCCCCATGATGTCGAAGGCGAAGTCTTTTTTCTTGGGTTCCGCGCCCGCCTCCCCCAGCTTCACGTGGAACGTAAACTTGTCGATCCGGAACTCGTCGCCGTCCTTCAAAGGGGTTTTCACAGCGATTTTCTGGTCGCGCAGGAAGACGCCGTTCGTGCTCCCGAGGTCTTCGATGGCGAACTGGCCATTCTCGGAGGAGATCTGGGCGTGGCGGCGCGAGAGGACCGGATTGTCGATCTTCACGTCGCAGCCGGGGTCCCGGCCGATTGTGATGCTCCCCTTGTCAAAGCTGAAATGCTCGATCACCCGATTCTGGATTTTGACGTCGATTTTGATCATGGCGGGAATTGTAGGAAGGGGGATCGGGGGAGCACAAATAGATAATGGCCTTTTTCGCATGATCGACGCGGTGTGCGATCCCAATGTGCAGGGGTTTTATCGCCGTTTGGGGATGCAGAAGGCCTGGGCCGTCTCGATCCGGAACCACAAGCGGCGCCGCTCTTATGCGAAATCTCGATCAAAATCGGCGTGGCTGCCGATCCAGAACCAGTAGACCGTGTCCCCATCCCGCTTGCAGACGGCCCGATACCAGGGGCTGATTCTCACGTACCAGCAGTTCGGATATCTGCGAAGCTGTTTGAACTTAAGGGCGCCGTTATTGGGATCCTCTTGGAATTGCTCGAATGATTTTCGGGCTTGACGCCGGACCTCGGGAGGGAGCGCCTCGTACATCCGCCAGAAGCGCGCGAGGGCCCGTGAAGTCACAGACGGCTAGGATCGAGGGGTTCGGTCTTGCCCTGTGCGATCTCGCGGTCCACCTCGGCGATGAGCGCCCCGAATTTCTTGGCGTATTTGGAATCGGAAAACTTGCGGTCCCACTCTTCCTCGTCGACATGCTCGGCCAGGTAGCGGGCATAATCTAGCAACGCCCGCGCCTTGTCGGGTGGCAGGGAATCGATCAATTTGGCCGCTTCCTCAGCTAACTTTGTCACACTGACATTTTACATGCAGTTTTGGTGTCTGTCTCCTTTTTGCACCGAAGAGCCAGAGCCTGAAGAATCTGGAATCTCGAAACGCGGAGCGTAGAACAGATCCGAGGCGTGAGCCGCGAAGGTCGTGTCTGCAAGGCGACACCCCGAGCGGCTCGCAACGAAGGAGACGGCCTACGATACGCGTTGTGGTGCCGAAGGAGGGAGTCGAACCCTCACACCCTTGCGGGTACCGGTTTTTGAAACCGGCGTGTCTGCCATTCCACCACTTCGGCGGGAACGGAATCATAGCCGCCTGTCCTGAGTCTGTCGAAGGACGAGCGTTTTTCAACCCCATCGGAGGAGCCGAATTTTTTTTAAGTCGAAGCGAAGAAAACTCCCCTGCCACAGGTAGTTATGGTGGAGGTGCTTGTGGAAGAGTCGTTTGTGGCTTATCTGCGGACAGAGGACCGGGCCTATCTGGAGGCGGTTGCCCGCGAGAATATCGCCTGGGTTTATGGCGTCTGTCTCTCGGTGACGCGCGACCCGGTGCTTGCGGAGGAAGCCACCCAGGAGACGTTCCTGCGGATGGTCCGCTCCGCCGGGACCTACCAGGCGGGGCATTCTTTCCGGGGGTGGCTCTACCGGATCGCCCAGAATGCCGCCCGAACGCAGGCGGTCAAACGGAGGGACCCGACTATGGATCCGCGTGTCTTAGACGAGAGGCCGGGGCCGACGCAGGAGTTCCGCGCCGTGAGGGAGACGTTGGAAACGCTCCCCGAAGAGTTCCGCCGGCCTGTGGAGCTTCATTATCTGCTTGGTTTCAGCTACCAGGAAGTGGGGGAGGCATTGGAGATCCCGGAGGGGACCGTCGCCTCGCGCCTTTCGACCGCGCGGGAGCGCCTGAAGGCGGCCCTGGCCGGAGCCGGCGTGATCCTCGCTTGGAGCGACGCCGAGGCGGCGCTGGCCGCCCTCGGTCGGACGGCGCCCTCTGCGGTTTTCGTAGAGCGGGTCGCTGCACTCCTACGAGTCGACACACCCCTCGCCACAACGGCGGCTCTGACGGGGAGCGCGACCTCTCTTGGAAAGATGGGCGCCTCGATCGCCCTTCTTGCCGCGGCGGTCGGAACGGGCGTCTGGATCATGAAAGAGACGGGGGGCGAATCCGCGAAAATCTCAAAAGACACCTCGCTTCCGGTTGCAAACCAAAAACCGCACATACCTTCTTCAACGCTGCAACAGGATGTCTTGTCAGAGAAAGCCAAACAGACTGCGCCCTCCGCATCGCGGGAGGCGGCCGAGGACGAAAACAATGCGGCGACGCACTACAGGCGCGCCTATGCCGTCTTCGATCGAGGGAAGCCCTCCTTACGGGACCGGCTGGCAGAGCTTCATCCTGCTCTGCGGGAGGATATGGCAACCCTGTCCGAGGCGGCCCCACGGGAGTTCGTGGTCACCCACGCAGTCGAGATCGAGACCTTCCTTCAGGATGGCGCCGAGGTGTTCGGTCATTTGGAGACGGCATTCAAAATGGATGTCTACAAGGGATCTGATCCGGAATCTGACAATCCCATGACGGATTTAATTGCACACATTCCTTCGCTCTACCACCTTGAGGAGCTCAAGGGGATGTCCGCGGCGGGGCGGGGGTCAACCGACGAGGCGATGGACTGTTTCCTAACAGGATGGCGCATGGCGGGTCAAATCAGGCAAGACGATATGCTCATCTCATACTTGGTGGCGTTGGCTTTGACACGAGGCACAACGGCAAACATGGAAACATGTCTTTCGGAATTTCCCGAAGACACAACGGCGCGGCAGATCCTGGCGGCTCTCCGGCGCGATGAGCCGGCTGGTTGGAAGATGCCGCTCGAAAACGAGACGACGATGGCTCGCAAGCAGGCCGGGTTGCTTTTCGAAAAGACTTGCCGCGAGGCTCGGGAGCTTGTCGGGCGCGCCCGCCCCGATCTTCTTGCCGAGATCGAGGCCCAAGGGATGTTGGATCCGGGCAAAGCCTTTCAGCAATGGGATCGGGAGTATTCCGACATCATTCGGACGTTCGTCGAAAAGGTGGGGGTTCGAGACATGGCCGGTATGCAAGAAATAGATGAATGGCACAGGCGTTTGGAGAAAACCTGGCGGGACGAAGCGACTGCACGTCCTGTTCAAAGTGATAAATTTCCGTGGGATTTCACCATTTTCCCGACGGGGAGAGCGCTCCTCTCTTTTCTCGCACTGAAGGTGGAGGGGGCCTTGAGCGGCGAGGAGATTCTGGCCGGGCTTCGCCGATACGAAAAAGGGCTTCCCATGGCGATGTTGTATGCGGTTACGCCTGCCTTGCCGCCGATCGCGTATGGCCGCGCCGAGGCGCTTTTCGAGCGCAATGCCCTCGGGATCCAAGCGGCCGCGTCTGTTTATGCTAAGGAGACCGGCGCCTGGCCGCAGAGGATGTGGGATCTTGTCCAGTATCTTCCCCCCGAGGTGTTTGACGACCCGTTCACCCCTCAACGGCTCCAGGAATCCTGGGCAGAGGGGGCGCTCGTTCTCCGAAGCGCCGGGACTTCGAGAGACGGCAAGGAACTGGTTGTCCGCCTGGGCCCCTTGTCCGAGAAAGGCCGTTAAAGAGGGGGCGGTCTGGCCGCGCCTTGTGCGTGTCTGGCGGGAGGGATATCCTCGATCCGATGCCCGTGGCGGTCGAAACCTGCCGAAAGGTTTACGTTGAAGCCAAGGTCGTTGCGAACGAACAGATCGCCCCCGACGGCTGGAAGCTGACGTTGGCCGCCCCCCAAATCGCGCGCGCGATCCGTCCGGGGCAGTTCGTCAACGTCTACGTCCATGCGTTCGACCCCTCCGTGCTTCTGCCCCGCCCGTTCTCGGTCTACGACTACGAGCCCCAGCGCGGGACGATTGATCTGGTGCACCAGGCGATCGGGCCCGGGACGCGCGCGATGAGCCGTCTGGAACCGGGCCAGACCGCTCCGATCGCGGGCCCCTTGGGAAACGGATTTCTCATGGAGCCGCCGGCCGAAAGGCTTCTCTGCGTCGCCGGCGGGATCGGTGTGACACCGTTCCTGGCGCTCCTGCGCCGCTATCCGCATACCCAGACGGCGCTCCTCTTCGGGGGGCGCACCGATCAGCATCTCTTCGGCCGGGACGATTTCGAACGCCTGGGCGTCGAGGTGAAGCTGGCCACCGACGACGGCTCGGCCGGCCACAAGGGATTCGTCACGGACCTTTTGGAGGAGGAGATCCGAAATGGCGGTGCGAAGCCGGGGCTCGAGATCGCCTCCTGCGGTCCTCCACCGATGATGCGGGCGGTGGCCCGGATCGCCAACCGCGAGAAAATTCCGGCGCAGCTCTCCATGGAAAACCACATGCCCTGCGGTCTGGGGGCCTGCCGGGGATGCGCCTGGCCTGTCAAAGCTGAGGCTGGAAAAGGGTTCACCTACAAGCTTCTGTGCGCCGAAGGGCCGATCCTCTGGGCAGAAGAAGTGCTCTGGCCGGCGCATGAGAAGTGCTGAGTCCTGAGTCCTCAGTCCAGAGTTGCGAGCGTGTAGATACAAGCATGAAACGAAAACAGACTCAGCACTCAGCACTCAGCACTCAGCACGTGCTTCCTCTTCTGGGGCATGAAGAGGCGCAAGCCGATTTTCTCCGGTGCGTGCAGGCAGGACGCCTGGCTCACGCCTTTCTCCTGACAGGGCGGGAGGGGAT
>SBBH01000125.1 GCA_005239795.1 Planctomycetales bacterium | reverse complement strand
CCGCGGCAAAAGGCGCCTGCGTCGCTTCTGCAAGGCACGACGCCATTGGAAATCTTTGGCTCATGTCAGAGGCGTCCTAGATTAAGTTGGCGGCAATGACCTTAAGTTGAGCGTTTTGAGCCTGTCGGTTCAAATCTTCTTCATATCGCTTGGGATCTATTGTCGGCGTTTGGAAAAACTCCAGAAGAAGCGTTAGCGGAAGTTGAAAAAGCCAAAGGAGTCTGGCTGGAGGCCGCTCGCACCGCGGGAAAACCGATCCCACCTACCGCCCGATCATTTATCAACTGACGCGTTAAAAGTCGATTCCAGGCGGCCTCAAGCCAACCTGTCTCATTCTCTCTGCAATAGCGAGCGCCATCGGATCAGCGCTCCGGTTGAGGTTTTCGATCACCCCCTCCTGATCCTCCTTCGTCCGATTCTGACTCAACTTGAACTTCGCCTCCAGGCGCGTGAGATGTATCTCGAACGCTACGATCTGCCCCACCAGTCTGCGCTGATACTCTTCCGGAAGCGCCATCGGCCAGGGATCCGGCGCCCCCGCCTCATACCGGCCGACCGTCTCCTTCAACAAAGCGCAAGTCGCTTCATACGACTCCAGAAGGCACGGATGGCCATAGGCATGCACGGCCAGGTAATTCCAAGTCGGCACGCTCGGATCGGTTTTGTACCAGCGGGGAGAGATGTAGGCATGGGGACCTTGGAAGGTGACCATCACTTCTTCTTTCTCGCGGAATTGCTGCCATTGTAGGTTGGCCCGCGCCATGTGCCCCCAGGCATCCCTTCCCACCCGGTTCCGGCCGGTAAAGAAAAGGAAGGTGGCTCGCCTGCAGCCGCCCTTCCGTTCCCGTCACAAGGGTCGCAAAGCTGAACTCATCGATCAGGGAGCGGATCGCCGCGGGATTCTTAATTTGGAAAGCCGAAGGGATGTACATATCAGATGCGTTCCTCGATCCGGACGCTGCGGTTATTGCAGGAGATGGCGACTTTCATCGGTTAGGATTTTCGCGAAAACACAGAAGTTATTTCCGCACAGCCCCTTAGGGTGTTTTGTCGTCCCTGCCAAGAGATTCCAAAAACTCAACGTCCGCCAAATCCTTGGTGGCCCGCACGTGGCCGTGCGCCGCGAGGGCGTGCGCGTCCACGATCAAAAACCTAACGCCGCAGGCGTTGAACGCGACAATGAATTCTTTGAAGTCTTGGTTCACCAGAAGACCGCGCGTTCCAGGCCAAGCAGTCCAAGGTCAGAGACCACACCGCCTCCATCCGTTCGGCCGGGGTCTTCGTCAGCCAGCTGTCATCACGGGGGGGATCGCCCCGTTCCGAAAGATTGTACCCGTAACCTTCTCGCGCCTGCGCACCGCTTTATTAAAAATCCGGCGTCGCCGCCACGCCCTTGACCTTCTTCCCCTTTGTGGCCTTCCGGAGCGATTCGAAAAGGTCCCAGGCTTCCTTGACCGATTTCTTCTCGTGCACGACCGCGCGGATCGCCTGGATCATGGCGACGGGCCATTCCGACTGCCAGATGTTGCGCCCCATGTCGACGCCGGCGGCCCCTTCGTTCACCGCGTTGGCGGCAAGCTCGAGCGCCTCCTTCTCGGGCGTCTTCTTCCCGCCGGCGATGACGACCGGGACGGGACAGCTCGCCACCAGCTGATCGAACCCCTCGCAGTAGTAGGTCTTGACACAATGCGCCCCGTACTCGGCCGCGATCCGGCAGGCCAGTCCCAGAAAGCGCAGGTCCCGCCCCATCTCCTTGCCGACGGCGGTGATCGCCAGGACCGGCATCCCGATCTTCTCCCCTTCGCTGACAAGCTTCCCGAGGTTGGTGAGCGTCTGCTTTTCGAACTCCGCCCCGACGAAGATCGACATCCCGACGCCGCAGACATTGAGGCGCAAGGCGTCCTCCATGGAGGTGGTGATCTCTTCGTTAGAGAGCTCTTTTAAGACGCTCGGGCCTCCGGAGACGCGCAGGACCACGGGCGTCGGCGTTTTCGGGTCGACCGAGGTGCGCAGAACCCCCCGCGTGCACATCAAGGAATCGGTGTAGGGGAGAAGCGGCGCGATCGTCTCGCGGGCATTCTCCAGGCCCGACGTCGGCCCCAGGAAATACCCGTGGTCGACCGCGAGCATCACGGTGCGTCCCGTCTCGGGCTTGATGAAACGCGCGATTCTGTTTCTCATTCCCCAATCCATGGATTCCCTCCTTGTTTTTCGGCGCGTCAGTTTATCAGCGCGCTCCGCCTTCTGTCTCCTGTCTTCTATCTGGGTCTGCTACGATTTAGCCATGTTCATCGACTCGCACGCGCATCTCTATTTCCCGGAGCTCTCAGCCGACGCCGAAAACGTCCTGCGCCGCGCGCGCCATTTCGGCGTCGTCGGGATGGTGAACGTCGCGACGGACCTGGCGAGCTCCCGCGAGACGCTCCAGTGGGCCGAGCGGTTCCCGAATCTCTTCCCCACGGTCGGGGTCCACCCCCACAGCGCCATCGACCTCTCGGACGAGGCGTTCGCGGAACTCGCGGCGCTCGCCCGGAACCCCCGCGTGGTGGGGATCGGCGAGACGGGCCTCGACTACTACAAGAGCCTCTCCCCCGTGGAAGAACAGCGTGAGGCGTTCAAAAAACAGATCCGTCTCGCGCGGGATGTCGGAAAGCCGCTTGTGGTCCACAACCGTGAGGCGGACCGCGACGTCCTGCGCTGGATCAAGGAAGAGGGGAACGGAAAAGTGCGCGGGGTCCTGCACTGCTTCTCGGCCCTTCCGGATACGGCCAAGGAAGCGATCGACCTGGGATTCTCTATCTCGTTCTCGGGAAACATCACTTATCCCAAAAACGACTACCTGCGCCAGGTCGCGCGCGAGGTCCCCCTCGACCACCTCTTGATCGAGACCGACTGCCCCTTCCTGGCGCCGCAGGCCAAACGCGGCCGCACGAACGAACCCGCCTTCATGCGCCACACGGCGCTCGCCTTGGCCGAGATCCGCGGCATTTCCATGGACGCGCTCGCCGAGGCGACGGCTGAAAACACGGCGCGGCTTTTCAGCTTTTCGCGCCCCCGGCCACGTGTCATCGGCTACGTGATCGAGAACGCCCTCTACGTCAACCTCACTCAGCGGTGCCCCACCGACTGCGGCTTCTGCCCGCGCGACACCAAACCGGTCGTCCAAGGGCACAACCTGGCCCTGCCCCTCGAGGAAGAGCCGAGCGCCGCCGAGGTGCTCTCAGACCTGGGCGATGTCTCGGCCTACGACGAGGTGGTCTTCTGCGGCTTCGGCGAGCCGACGATGCGCCTAGCGGTGCTTAAAGAAATCTCGGCCGCCCTAAAACGGTCCGGCGCCAGGCGCGTGCGGTTGAACACGATCGGCCTGGGGGATCTCGTGAACAAACGGCCCATCGTGCCGGAGCTCGCGGGGGTGGTCGATGCCGTCTCGGTGAGCCTGAACTCCGCCGACCCCGTGCAGTACGAAAAACTCGTCCGCCCGCACCCCGAATACCGCGGCAAGGCCTGGCAGGCGATGGTCGATTTCACGAAATCCGCCCGACAACAGATTTCCGACGTCCAGATGACGGTCGTCACGGTCCCCTCCGTCAACGTCGAGGCCGCGCGGAAAGTGGCCGAAGAGACGGGCGCGAAATTTTTGGCGCGCGCCTACAATGCGCTCGGATAGAATCGTGCGACCCGCCGCGAGCCATGGGCCATGGGCCATGGGCCATGGGTTTTCTCCCATGAGTCCTTCTGAGTTTGATGATCTGGCGCTCTTAGCGCGCCTGGCGCTCTCTCCCGAGGAGAAGGAAGCGCTGCGCCACCAGATGGAGGGGATCCTCATCTACGTCGAGCAGTTGAAGGAGGTCGACACCGCGGCCGCACCGGCCATGGGGCATGCCGCGGGGCTGGCGATGCCCCTCAGGGAAGACAAACCCCGGCCGGGGCTCCCTCCCGCCGACGCGCTCAAGGGTGCCCCCAAACGGGCCTGGGATTTTTTTGCCGTCCCGCAGGTCTTGGAGGATTAGCACTGTGCTTGACCTGATTTTTCGGAAACTCCAAACACCAAGCACCAAACTCCAAATAAACACCAAATACCAAGCACCAAATTCCAAACATGCTTGGCACCTAACACTTGGGGTTTGGAGCTTATTTGGGATTTGGGATTTTGGACTTTAATCATGGGGGCTTTAGAAATACGTCGCCGGATCGCCGCCAAGGAGATCTCCTGTCGGGAGCTGGTCGAGGAGGCGCTCCAAAAGATCGCCGCGACCGATCCGGGCCCGGACGGGATCCAGGCGTTTCGCCACGTCTCGGCCGAGACGGCCCTGGCGCGCGCCGACGCGCTTGATCGCCTCCCCAAGGGGGATGATGCGCTTCCCCTCCACGGCCTCCCGATCGCCCTGAAGGACAACCTCTGCACCAAAGGGATCCCCACCACCTGCGGCTCGCGGATCCTCGAAAACTACATCCCTCCCTACGACGCCCACGTGGTCGAATGCCTCGAGCGCGCCGGAGCGGTCGTGATCGGCAAGACCAACATGGACGAGTTCGCGATGGGCTCCTCCACCGAAAACTCCGCCTACGAGAAGACGAAAAATCCCCGCGACCCCGCGCGCGTTCCCGGCGGCTCCTCGGGGGGATCGGCCGCCGCCGTCGCGGCCGGGTACGTCGAGTTGGCGCTGGGCTCCGATACCGGAGGCTCAATCCGCCAACCGGCCGCCTTCTGCGGTGTCGTGGGCTTGAAACCCACCTACGGCCTCGTCTCGCGTTGGGGGCTCGTGGCGTTTGCCTCTTCCTTGGACCAGATCGGCCCTCTGGCGAGCGACGTCACCGGGGCGGCGATGCTCCTCGACGCGATCGCCCCCCATGATGCGCGGGACGCGACCTGCATCCCGCGCGAGCGGCCTTTATATACCCGGGCGCTCGGCGAAAAACCGACGGCCCTGCGGGTGGGTCTCGTCGACGCGGGCGCCAGGGAAGCGTCTCCGACCGCCGACGCAGTCGACCGCGCCGCCCAGGCGCTCGAAAGCCGAGGCCACCGGATCCGAAAAATCGCGCTTCCCCACCTCCAGTACGGCATCCCCGCCTACTACCTCATCGCTCCAAGCGAGGCCAGCTCGAACCTCGCCCGCTTCGACGGCGTGCGTTACGGGCACCGGACGGCTTCCCCCGCCGACATGCTTGACCTTTATATGCGTTCCCGTGGGGAGCACCCCGGCGGATTCGGCCCGGAGGTGAAGCGCCGGATCTTGCTCGGGACCTTCGCGCTCTCGCGCGGTTACTATGACGCCTATTACCTCAAGGCGCAGAAAATCCGGGCGCTGATCCGCGCCGACTACGAGCACGCGTTCCAGGAGGTCGACGTGATCCTCACCCCCACGACGCCCGAGCCCCCCTTCCGTTTCGGAGAACGCTCAAGCAACCCGCTCGCGATGTACCTGTCGGATTATTTCACGGTGGGGGCGAACCTCGCGGGCCTTCCCGCGATCTCGGTCCCCGCGGGCTCCGGGCCCCTCCCGACGGGATTGCAGATCACCGCTCCTTCGCTGGCGGAGACGCGGCTCCTTCAGGCGGCGCGCCTCATCGAGGAGATCGGCGCCGGCGCTGCGTGATCCGGAACCCCTTCACGGACCGACGCCCCTGGATCCTCGCCGGGATCTTCCTGGCCGCCTTCCTGCTCTGGACCCCCCTGGGGTGCTTCGCCCCCTGGGTCCCCGAGAAACTCCATCAGGGCCCTTGGGATTCTTCCTTCGCCTTCTACTCGCTCATCATGCTTGACGGAAGCGACGAAGGAGGACACTACGTCTATCTCCCCTCCCTCGTCTTCGACAGGGATCTCGACTTTTCCAACAACTGGAAATTCAACGTGCAAGCGTTCACGGCGACCTCCACGGGGGTGGCGCGCAACTACTGGACGATCGGGGCGGCGCTCCTCTGGGCCCCTTTCTTTTTCCTGGGACATGGCTTGTCCTATTTCTACGCGCGCACCGGCCACCCGATGGAGCTCGACGGATACGATTTCCCTTATCTGACCCTCACGGGGCTGGAGACGGTCGTCTATGCCTTCCTGGGCGTCCTCTGCTTGACGCGGATCCTGCGGCGCTTCACCTCGGAGCGCGCCGCCTTCTGGATCGCCGCGATCAGTTGGTTCTCAAGCCTGGTCCCGTTCTACAGCTTCATACAGACCAAAATGAGCCATGGGCCGGAAGCGGCGCTCGTGTCACTGTTCCTGCTCACGGCCCTGCGCGCCCGGGAGGCGCCGGAGATCGCGTGGCGCTGGCTCGCCCTCGGGATCGCGACAGGGCTCGTGGCGATCATCCGCTTGAACGGCCCCCTGATCCTTGTCGTGGCAGCGGCGGTTTTTCTCGGGGACCTTCTCCCCAAGGAATTTCGCACGTGGCCTTCCGCGGATCTGTGGCGCGCCGCCAGAAAGCGCTTGGTCCCCTGGATGCTGGGATTTGCCCCCCTCTACGCGGCGCAAGCCCTTGCGTCTTTGACTCTCTTCGGCCGCCCTTTTGGCCCTTCAGGGGACCCCGACTACAGCACGGACAATGTCCTCTCGGCTGATGGATTTTCACGCCTGGGGGATCTGAAATCGCTCTGGGAAATGTTCGTCGGCTCCCGATACGGCCTCCTCTGGACCATGCCGCTCTGGGGGCCGGCCGCCTGGGGCCTCTGGCAGCGCTTTAAGACACGCGCGTTCCTGTCCACCGTGACCCTCGTCTACCTAGGGCTTCTCATCGCGATGGTGCTGATGTTCGGAAACTGGGGAAACGGATTCGGATACCGCTATTTCGCGGCGGCACTCCCTTTCATCGCGATGGGGCTCGCCGTTTTTTATGCCCAGATTGTCACCCCGCGAGGATGGACAAGAGGGGCGATCGCGGCAGGGATTCTGGCCGTCGGCTGGCAGTACCTCCAGATCCTTCAGCACAAGACCTGGATGGAGCATAACGAGCCGGCGTTCACCTGGAAGGCGTTCACCAACATTCCGGAGATTCTCGGAGAACCGTCACTCCTTTTGCGCTCGTCAGCCTGGCTTCCGATCGTCCTCAAGGAAGGGTTCCGGTGCCAGGATCTGGCCGACTTTCATTTCCTGGTGCTCCTGCCGCTCGCGATGGCCCTCTTCCTGGCCGCGGCCTGCCTCGCCTGGAACCTTCTAACCACGCCGGCGCCGACCGCCTCCGCCGGCCGCGCCGATCGGCTTACTCCCTGGGCCTGGGGGGCGGGGATGCTCTGCCTTGCGCCTGTCCTCTGGATCGGCCTTTTTCCCCCCCGCAAACCGCCGGATCTCCTCTATGCTGTTCTCGTCAGCAAGATCCGGGCGTGCGAGAGGGTCAATGGGATTTACGACCACCCTCTCGACAACCTGATCCCCCGCGCCTGGACCTTAGGACGCACACTGGGCCGGGATCAGCCGGACATGGATCTCCGGCTGGCCCGGCAACTCGCCGAAAAGGGGGCTGTCGAGAAGGCCCGTCAGCTCCTCGAAAACGTGGTCTCCCGCTACCCCGATTATGCGGAGCAGGCGAAAACCCTTCTTGAATCCCTACCCGGCGCATCCCGCTGATGCTCTCCCCCCCCTCCGGCACGGCCTGCCCTGTGTGCGCCAACCCTCCTCTGGCGTACTTGGCGTTGATGGAGCGCTCGATCGTGCGCTGCCCGACATGCGATCTGCGCTGGGTGGATCCCCTCCCCTCTCTCGACGCCATCCGCCGCGCCGAGCGCAAGGCGTTCGTCGAAGGACTTCTCCCTGAGACCCGGGGGATGTTCCTAAAGCATGGAAAAAATTTCTCGGAAGATTTCCTGGTACGGGCTTACCGCGACAATCTCAGGAAACTTTCCGAGTACTCTCCCGGAAAAACCCTCCTCGATGTCGGCGTGGGAACAGGCCTGTATCTCCACCTGGCACAAGAGGCGGGATGGACCCCTGGGGGAGTGGATCTCGCCCCGGAAGCCGCCGAAACCGCTCGCCGAGAGTTCGGCCTAGAAATCACGACGGGGGATTTCAACGAGGCCCCGCTATCGCGAAAAATGGACGTCATTACAATGTGGGACGTCCTGGAACATGTGTGCGATCCCCTGGCGTTTGCGCGCCGTGCCTACGAGACGCTCGCCCCCGAGGGGATCCTTTTCGTGGCGCTTCCGAACTGCCACAACCTCCTTTTCCGTCTGGTCGATGCGGCGGCGCAGAGGGGAATGGCGCGCTCCACGGCAGAAAAACTCTACGTGCCCAACCATCTTTTCTATTTCTCGCCCGGGAGCCTCGCGCGGCTTCTCTCATCGGCCGGCTTCGAGATCCTTCGCGTCGAAGGGGCGCGCCCTTATCTCGGCCGGTACGCCCTCCATTGGGGAGAGCGCGTGCTGTTGTGGTCGATGTTCGTAGCGGGCGGCGCGGTAGGCCTGCCGGGGCGCGTCCTCATCTACGCGCGAAAACCCGGAAACCGCTCTACCTAAGCTTCCAGAGGACGAACTTCTCGATGCCATCGGGCGTCAACCCGAATCCCCGCAGGCGCTCCGCCCCTGGATTGAGGCGGCGCAGATTCTCCTCCCGAGCATAATCGTGACGTATCAAGAGATAAGCGCGTCTGATCCGCGTGAAATCGAGCGGGCTCATCTCGTGCGTGTACTGGTTGCGCACCACATGCATTTGAGGCGGATGGCCGTCGAGGATCCGATCCCCCCAATGGACCATCCAGACGCGCACGGAGGGGCTGTGCCGAAAATGCGCCTGGGCGAGATCCGACGGCACACCCCACAAGTGATAGACAAAAAGATCGAGAGGACCTTCTTGTGCCTCTTTTTCAATGAACGCGACCGCCTCGCCCAAACCGTTCCCAGCCAGTTCTCCGGTGATGTACTCGGTTCTGTCCTGTTCGATCCAGCCGGCGCGGTGGGGCTCCGTCGCCAGGTCCCAGGCGAAGACGATTCCAGGGATCGACACAAAAGCCGAAAGAAACCAGGCGGCCTTGGAGGGAACTTCCAAGGTCCCCGCCCCGACGGGGAACCGCCACGAAAGCATCGCGATCCCCCGGGCCGCCAGGATCACTAGGGGCGCTGCCGCAAAGAGCAAAAACCGCGAGTGCGGATCGTTCAGGACGACTCCCACCACAAGAGCGGGGACGGCAAACCAGAGGCCGATCGCTCCCCCCGCCAGCCCGCTTCCGATGCATCCGACGGTCAACGGAACCCAAAAGGTCCAGGGAAGGTAGGCCGCCAGGTAGGACGCGATCCGGACGGCG
This sequence comes from Planctomycetales bacterium, assembly GCA_005239795.1. Taxonomy (GTDB): domain Bacteria; phylum Planctomycetota; class SBBH01; order SBBH01; family SBBH01; genus SBBH01. The sequence goes on along the minus strand of SBBH01000125.1, from coordinate 9,226 downwards.
TTATCCCCCCACGTCGCAAAAGGTAATCCCAGAATCTCCTTCACGGTCATCCAATAATGTCCCTGAAACGGCGTATGCACGAAGATGCGGTCCCGTTTGCTATAAACCCCATCGAGATCCGCTGAAAGGCAGAGCAAAATCCCCCCGACAAGCCCCGCGGCCGACGCGGCGACCACCAACGCCCTTTTCCTAAATGACAGGGGAGTTTTGGGATCACGCGCCAGAATGAGCGCCACGGCCGCGATCGAGACACCCCAGAGAAGAGCCGGGGGTTTGGTGAGGTATCCCGCAGCCGCCAAGAGCGCCGTCAGAAGCGCCCCCTTGCGAAATGGGATCGCAAGCCGAAGCAGGGAGAGAACCGACCAGAGCGTCCAAAGCCCGATCGCCGACAGAAGGGCATCCACCAAGGCCATCCGCTCCAAGAAAAGAGGATAGGGGGAAAAGGTGTAGAGAAAAGCTGCCAGAAGGCCGGTGCGCTTATCGAAAAAACGCCTCCCTAGGGCATAGACCGCCGCCACCGCCGCCAACCCCGAAAAAGCGCTCACCTGGCGGCAGGCGACCAAAGGATTGTCCCAAAGCCCCGGCCAGAGCGCCGCGATCCAGTAATACAGGGGGGTCTTTCCATCGATTTGGGGGAGGAAAGCGCGACCCCAGTCGTCGGCGATCGCCCCCGTCCATGACAGGTACATGCACTCGTCATGCACCACGTCAAGCCTGTCGATGTTCCAAAGGCGCGTGACCAGGAAAACAAAGACGATCACGAGAAATACGCGATGCTCGCGCACGCACGTCTTGAGAGTGGAGCGGACAGGCCCCATGCGCCGGCGAGTCTACCCGATGGACTTCGCCGGCCCCACGGTCCCTCCCTTGGCCGCCGCGGCGCCTAGCCGTATGCTCTTCCCCCGTGCCAACGTCCCCGCCGGAAATGGCACTTCCCCTCTTATGGCCCGCGCGACTCCGCGCGGCGGCGCGCCGGGCGGGTCCCGTTCCTTTTTTTCTGTTTGCGTTCGCGCTCCTCGTGCGGGGGCTCTACCTGCACCACATCCAGGAGATTCCCTACTTTGACTTCATACCGCATGTCTTCGACCAGCACAATTTCTACGCCGGGGCCAAGGCATTCGCGCAAGGAGACCTCTGGGCACCCTCAGGGAACGAAATGTATTCCGCCCTCTACAAATATGCGCTGGGCGTGGTATGGTGGGCGGCCGGGGGAGGCTCGCCGGACGCCGACGAATATCCGATCTTCCTCGTCGCGCGGGGGACGCATCTCTTGTTTGGCGCTTTGGCCTCACTCATCCTGTATGTCGAGGCATCGCGCTATTTTTCCCGGCGCGTCGGGGTCATAAGCTCCCTTCTCTACACCCTCTGCGGCCCGATCCTATTCCATGAGGCACTCCTCTCGCGCGAGTTTCCGGCGGCATGGTTGTCACTCGCGACGTTCGCGGCGCTCGGGCGCCTGGCGCGCGCGCCCACAGGCGGCAACCTCTGCCTGGCAGCCCTCCTTCTTTCGCTCACCTACCAATGCCGTACGAACGCGATCCTGTTCGTTCCTGTCGCCGTTTATTTCTCCTACCGTTGGGCATTGGCCTCTTTCCCCCCCGCCAAGCGCTGGGCGTGGATTGGCGCGGCCGGGATCCTCTTCGCCGCGCTCTGCCTTCCCTTGGCTTGGCGCAACAGCCGCCGGCTCCCGATCACGAACCCCCCGCCGCCCGGCACCACACGAAACGCCTTCACGGTGAGCGTCCAGGGGCCGTTTGAGATCGCCCTCGGGAACCATCCCGACTGCACGGTCCCCGGCTATCGCCCTGTCCCGGAAACGTTTGACTTCATGGTGAAAGGGCCTCTCACCCTCACAGAAGCCGCCCGGCGGATCTGGCGGTGGTTCCTGTCGGACCCCGTGGAATTCGGCAGGCTTTACCTGCGCAAGATCTATTGGTTCTTCTCCGATTACGAGGTCCCGGACAACCATTCCTTCTATACCTGGCGGGTCTATTCGCCCCTCTTGAATCTCCCCACCTCACATGCGGCGCTCTACGGCGCTCTCGCGATCGTCGGGGCGGCGGCGGCGTGGCGCGACCGACGCCGGCTGGCGCTCCTCTATCTATTTGCTCTCGCTTCAGCGCTCTCCGTCGTCCTGACCTATGTCTGCTCGCGCTTCCGCCTGCAGGCGATCCCGTTCTGGATCCCTTTCGCGGCGTTCGCCCTCGAACGCTTCTGGGAAACCCTGCGGCAGCGCGCCCTGGCGCGCGCGCTTCTGCTGGCTGGGAGCGTGGCGGGCCTGACGGCGCTTTTCTGGCTCCCCGAGCCGGATTGGATTCTGCGGGCGCTTGCGATCACCGAACGTCACGCCCCGGAGGCCCCGACCGGCGAGGTGCTGGCCGCGCCCCCGGAGCCGCGCGAGGCGCGCGAGATCCCCTACCAAACGATGGGGTCGAACAGGACGCAGGATCTTCTGAATCTGGTCGAGACCTATCAGCATCGGCTGGGACAGATCGGGGAGAATGCGCGCGACCCCGACAAACGCACCTTGCTTTTCCTCCAGAATGCCGAAGAAGCCTGCAAGCGCCTCTGGCGATACGCTGATACGCTGCACATCCCCGCTCCCTTCGCAGATGCTCTCACCTTCGTTTACGCCCACCAATGGAACGACGCCGTGCGTTCCGAGTCATTGGAACAGATGATCCGGATCGGCGACAAGTGGCTGAGATTGAATCCCACGCAGGCTCCTCTTCGGGATCAAGTGGCGTCCCTGCGCTACCGGAGCCTCGTTCAAGACTCCTCGATGGATCGCGCCGCCTTCGACCAAACCTTCTCGGCCCTCCTGGCGGCGGCCTTCTGGGCAAGCGAATCCGGCGACGCCTGGACGGCCCTGGCAGACCTGGCCCTTCGGGCGGGGGATCTCCCGGCCGCGCGTTTCTTCGCCGAGCGCTTGCAAATGCGCGCCCCCGCCCATCCGGCGATTCCTCAACTCCTTCCTCATATCCCCGAACGCTCCCCCGAGGAGCTCGATCCGGTGGCAAGGCGCCAGGCCCAGCGCCTCTCAAAGGAAGGGGACCAGCTCGCCGCCCGGAAAGATGTCGACGGGGCCCTCGCGAAATATGCCGAGGGGCTGCGCCTGGCCTATGAGAGCTCCCACCTGCGCCACAAACGGGCGTCCCTCCTCACGCGGGCGCACCGCGACCGCGGGCGTGCCCGCCGGGATTATGAAATTCTCCTGCTCGTGGATCCGGCCGATGCGGAGGCACACATCCAGTTCGCCTTGTGCATCCGCGATGAAGATCCCTTGCGCGCCGTGGCGCACTTGAAGCGCGCCCTGGAACTCGCCCCCCACCATCCCCTGCAACGGGACATCCAACGGGGAATCCAGAATTGGCCGCGGAAGTTCAGGCTGGAATGACGATGTCGCCGCACTACTCCGGAGCGACCGCGGGCGACTCCCAGACGAGAACGGCCTTGCGCGTCCGCTCCATGAGCGCGCGCAACCGCGCGCGATTTTCCTCGTGTAATAGGTGCGCGCGGATCGTTTTTTGCGCTTCGGCGAGCGAAAGGACCTCTTCGAGCCGGGACTCCTCCGTCCGGAAAATCCAAAGGAACCCTTGAGCCTCGACCGGCCCCTGCCAGGCTCCCTTCTCGGCCGCGTAAGCGAGCGCCTCGATCGGCTCAGGGTAAGACCCCTTCTCGATCCAGTCGGCCAGCCCCCCACTCTCGCGCGTCTCGAGATCCACGGAAAACTCCTTCACCAACGCCGCGGGATCCTCTCCGGCGCGGGCGCGGCGGGCGCACTCCTGGGCGCGCGCCGCCGTGTCCCCTGATGCGGCCAGGAGAATCCGACGGAGGCGCACCGCCGCAGGCCGCACAAACTCCCCGGGGTGATCGCGGTAATAAGCGGCGATCCGCTCCGGGGAGACCTCGAGCGTCTTGACGTTGTACTGCTCGTAGTAGGACGCCAGGAGAGATTCGCGGATCTCTCGGCGATACCGCTCGAGGGAATCCCTCTCTTTCGCGAGCCGCCGCGCAAACTCCTGGATATCCCGAACGCCCCACTCGGGATTTCGTCGCAGGCGCGACACGATCTCGTCGTCCACCTCGCGGTCCGAGATCTCAAACCCCTGCTCGCGGGCCGCCCGGGCCAAGATCTTCTTTTCTATCAGAAGGTCCAAAACCTTCCGCTGGGCCTTCCGGAGGCGCGCTTGGTCCTCGGGGGGGGACAGCGGAGCGTCGTCGCCTTGAAGAAGGCCGTAAACCCCGAGGGCGAGATCCCGGCGCGTGATCGGCTCGGCGCTGCGGAACTCCCGCGCTTGGCGGGCCACGCTTCCCTTGAAAACGTCATCGGCAAAAGGTTCGGAAGCGCTGACGCGCTCGATGAACCCCGGGACATCGGCCGCGACGATGGCGACAATCTCGTCTTCCGCGTTGCCGGAGGGGGGGGCCTCGGCCGCCATGCCAAGCGCCGCCACCCCCCACCCCAACACCCAGAAACCGGCCTTTTTCACGACGCGCGCATTCTATCCACAGGATCCCCCCGTGCCATTGGGTATTCTCCGCCGAAAGTCACGAAGTGATTGGAGGCGGAGGGATTTGGAGTTTGGCGTTTTCGGGGGGCCTCCTTAGAATCCTCGGCGTGTCCTCGCGCCTGAAAGGGAATCTCATTGTGGGACAGTCTGGCGGACCCACGGCCGTCATCAACCAGAGCCTCACCGGCGTCGTTGTCGAGGCGACCCGCCACACCGAGATCCAGAATGTCTACGGGGCCCTGCACGGCATCCAGGGGGTCATGAAACAGGAGATCGTCGATCTGGGCGCCGAGTCCGCGGAGGAATGGGAGCGGATCGCTAAAACCCCCTGCGCGGCGCTCGGGTCCGTGCGCAAAAAACCCACCCCCGACGACTGCGCCCAGATCCTCAAAGCTTTCCAGGAGCACAACATCCGCTACTTTTTCTATATCGGGGGGAACGACTCCGCGGAAACCACCCAGATCGTCCAGAAGCTAGCCCAGGAAGCCCGCTACGAGATGCGGGTGTTCCATGTCCCGAAGACGATCGACAACGACCTCAAGGTCACGGACCACTGTCCCGGGTATGGCTCGGCCGCCCGCTTCGTGGCGCTCGCGATGATGGGGGACACTCTCGACAACCGCAGCCTGCCGGGAATCAAGATCGACGTCATCATGGGGCGCCACGCGGGGTTCCTGACCGCCGCGTCGGTGCTGGCGCGCCAGGAAGAAGGGGACGGCCCGCACCTCGTGTACGTCCCCGAGATCGATTTCTCACTCGACCGGTTCGTGGACGACGTCGCCGACGTCCACGCGCGGCTCGGAAGAGCGGTCGTGGCCGTCTCCGAAGGGATCCACAACGCCGCGGGAAAGACGGTGCTCGAAACCCAGGAGAAGGATTCCCACGGGAACGTCCAGCTCTCCGGCACGGGGGCCCTGGGCGACTTCCTGGCCGAGGCGGTCCGCCAGAAGCTGGGGAAGAAACTCAGGGTCCGCGCCGACACCTACGGCTATCTCCAACGGAGCTTTCCCGGTGTCGTCTCCGAGGTCGACGCGCGCGAGGCGCGCATGGCCGGCGAGGCCGCCGTGCGCTACGCCTGCGGGGACCCTCTTTCCGGCAGCGTGGCCTTGAAGCGCATCGAGAATCGCGGCGGCTACAAAAGCGAGACGTTCCTGACCCCCCTTGAGACCGTCGCCCGGGAAACGAAATCGCTGCCGCGCACTATGATCAAAGGCACGAACGACATCGCAGACGATTTTCTGGCGTACGTGCGCCCGCTCGTCGGCGAGCTCCCCCGCATGGGTCATATCCGCGCAAAAAAAATAAGGACTCAGCACTCAGGACTCAACACTCAGGACTCCCTCTAATGGCCTGGATCAAAACAGTTCCGGAATCCGAGGCGACAGGATCCCTCGCCGCCCAATACCAGGCGGCTATTAAGCGTGCAGGCCGGATTTTTAACATCCTCAAGATCCAAAGCTTGAAGCCCGCGATTCTCAAGGAATCGATGGACCTCTACATCGCTACGATGTACGCGGGTTCGGGTCTTTCGCGCGCCGAGCGGGAGATGCTCGGCACCATCGTCTCAAAAACCAACGGCTGCCACTACTGAACGCGGGCGCACGCCGACGACCTCCGGCGGGAGGCCGGTTCCAGCGAGCTTGTCGAGGCGGTCTTGAAGGATGCGAACGCCCCGATCCTGTCGGCGCGCCAGAAGGCGCTTCTCGCCTTCGCGATGAAGCTGACGAAGACTCCGGCCGACATGCGCCGGGAGGATGTCGACGCGCTTCGGAAAGAGGGCTTGAGCGACGCCGACGTCCTGGACGCCGTCGAGGTGATCTCCTACTTCAACTACATCAACCGCGTCGCGGACGGTCTGGGAATCGATCCGGAGCCGGACTGGCAGTGACGCAAACATTTCTTTAGACGGCCGCTCTGTTTGCGGCCGCCGTGCCAGACAGCTCTCCCGAACAACCAAAAAAACACAACAGTGGAAGGGACCGCCTCGGCGGGCCCCATCGCCACCTCAGCGGCCCCTCTTCCATGGGTCGGCCGGAGGCGGATCTCGTGACCCCGTCTGATCATCCGCTGGCGATGAGTTTTCCGAGCATCCGGGTGACATGATCGCATGAGTCCCAGAGCTTGGCGAAACGGGTCTCGGGGAGAAAGCCCAGACGATGCCCCACCTCGAGACAGGCAGTGAGTTCGTGCGTCGATCCGATTGCGATCTCAAAAAACCGTCGCCGCTCAGCCCGTGAGGGACGGCCGAGCCCCTCGGCGATATTGAGCGGAATCGATCCAGCGGCTCGTCTCACCTGATCGGCGAGCCACCCGTAGCCCCTCGGGAGATTCCGAACCCAAACTGCGGCTTCCGTCACCAGATCCACCGATTTCCGATATGCCCGACATCCATGAAGATTCATTCGCGTCTCCTTCCTGGCGCCAGCGAGGTGCCCTCAACCCAAGGGGGCGCCGAGCTGGCGACTTTAAGGAAAGGAGATGCGAATCGGATTTCGGAATGTCGGGTTTCGGGGAACGGGCAACGGGTTCCGGGCCGCGGGCTTCGAAACCCGAAAACGGACGGAACCCTCACCCCGAATCCCGAACGGAAACAGACGATCACGAATCCGTGATCGAGAACACTCTACAGAGAAAACGGGGCGCGGGAGGTTCCCACGAGCGATTCAAGCTCATCGGGCTCCTTCGGGATCTCCTCGGTGAGGTTCACGGGATCCCGGGCGGTCACCAGGATGTCGTCCTCGATCCGCACGCCGATCCCAGAGAAGGCGGGATCAACCCCTTTGGCTCCCTTCTGGATATAGAGCCCCGGCTCCACCGTCATCACCATGCCGGGGGCGAACCGGCGGGGCTTCCCGTTCTCGCGGTAGCGCCCCACGTCGTGGACATCCATCCCCAACCAATGCCCTGTGCTGTGCATATAGAACCGGCGGTAGGCCGCCGATTTGACGAGATCTTTCGGCTTCCCCTTCAGGAGCCCGAGGCGCACCATCCCCGCGGTGAGGACCGCGACGGCCGTGTCGTGGGGCTTCGTCTGGAGGTTTCCGGCGCGGCATTCCTGGATCGCCGCCTTCTGAGCCGCCAGCACCAGGTCATAGACGGCACGCTGGGCGGGACTGAAGCGCCCCCCCACGGGAAAGGTGCGCGTCACGTCGCAGGCGTAGCAGTCGAACTCCGCCCCGGCGTCAATTAAAAGAAGATCCCCCTCCTCCATCCTGCGGCTGTTCTCACCGTAGTGGAGAATGGTGGCGTTCTCGCCGGATCCGACGATCGGGGGGTAGGCGACGCGGGAGGCCCCACGGGCGCGAAACACCATGCGCAAAATCCCCTCGATCTCGTACTCTCCGACGCCAGGCCGGGTCGCGCCCATCGCTGCGATATGGGCGTCGCGCGTGATCGCAGCGGCGCGGCGCATTGTCGCGATCTCTTCGGCCCCCTTAAACAAACGCATCTCGTGCAGAAGGGGAGCGGCGTCGGCCCGTTCGAATTGGACGACGCGGCTCTTCCCCCGGCTCATCCATTCTCCCAATTTCCGGTCGAACGCCTCGTAGCGCCCCCAAGGAGCCCAGATGCGCGACGCTGTGGAAAGATACTTCGGAAGGATCTCGTCGATCATCCCAATGGGAAAGGCCGCCTCGGCCCCGAAGCGCTTCCTGGCCCGCTCGACGCCGTGGCGCCGGCCATTCCAGATCTCGGCCGCCTTGTCGCGGGGCCTGACGAAGAGGACGAATGTGTGCTTCGGATGCCTGGGCGCCAGAACCGCCACCGCCTCCGGCTCTTCAAACCCTGTCAGGTAGTAGAAATCGCTGTCGGGACGGAATTCATGGTGGACGTCCCCATTTCTTAAGGCATGGGGCGCGGTCGGGATGACGGCGACACCGTCCCGCAAGGCACGCAGGAAACGGCGCCGGTTTTCGGTAAACACCCCGCCATTGTACAAACGCGTTGGCCGCCTGCGAAAGCCCTGCCTATAATCCCGGCGTGCTGGAGACGAAGCGCCTCGAGGACATCCTGGCCCCCGTCCAGGACCCTTTGAACGAGATGGAATCGGCGCTCGCCATCCAACTGCCTCGGTCGTTCTCGCTTCTGGCGTCCTTGAGGAAATCACTGGAGCGCCAGCGGGGGAAACGCCTGCGCCCCTCGCTCGTTTTCTTGAGCGGAGGGGCCGTCGGAGACCTCTCGGAAGCCCACCTCCGAATCGCCATTCTGACGGAGCTCATACACGCCGCGAGCCTCATCCACGACGACATCATCGACGGAGCCCAGATGCGCCGGGGCCAACCGAGCCTGTCGCGCCAGTGGGGGAACCCCATCGCGGTCGTCTTTGGCGACCTCCTGTTCTCGGTCTCCTTCCGGCTCACCGAGACGATCGCGAACCCCGCGATCCGCCAGGAGATCGCCTCGGCCACGCAGAAGATGTGCCAAGGGGAACTCCTCCAGCACGAATTCCAGGAGCGCCGGCATATCCCCCATCCGGATGAATACCTTGAGATGGTGCGCCTGAAGACGGCGGCGTTCCTGTCTGCCTGTTGCCGATGCGGGGCGCTTCTCTCGGGCGCGGACGGCGCCCGCGCCGAGCTCCTCGCGCGCTACGGCGAGGAGCTCGGGACCGCCTTCCAGATCGTGGACGACTGCCTCGACATCCAAGGGCAGGAGGGAAAGATGGGGAAATCCCTCGGGACCGACATCTCGACGGGCAAATTGACCCTACCCCT
>SBBH01000006.1 GCA_005239795.1 Planctomycetales bacterium | reverse complement strand
GAAGATCGCCCGGTCCCGCCTGTTGATCGTGGGAGCCGGGGGACTCGGCTCGCCGGCGGCGCTGTATCTGGCGGCGGCCGGTGTGGGCACGCTGGGGCTCATCGATTTTGACGTCGTCGACGCCTCGAATTTGCAGAGACAACTCCTGCACGGCACTCCCGACGTGGGGCGGTCGAAGCTCGCGAGCGCCATGGACACCCTGAAACGAATCAACCCGAACGTGAAGCTCGTCCCTTACGAGACGATGCTGACAAGCGACAACGCCTTCGAGATCCTGCGCGATTACTCGATCGTCGCCGACGGCACCGACAACTTCGCGACGCGCTACCTGGTGAACGACGCCTGCGTGCTTCTCGGGAAGACGAACGTCTACGGATCGATCTTCCGGTTCGAGGGACAATCAAGCGTCTTCAAGGTCCCGGACGGGCCGTGTTATCGCTGTCTCTATCCGGCGCCGCCGCCGCCGGGGCTTGTCCCTTCCTGCGCGGAGGGGGGGGTGCTGGGGGTGCTTCCCGGCATCATCGGCGCGGTCCAGGCGATGGAGACGATCAAGCTCATCCTGGGCCAGGGGGACACGTTGGTGGGCAGGCTCTTGCTCTTCGACGCGCTGGGGATGCGCTATCGGGAGCTCAAGCTCCGCAAAGACCCGGACTGTCCCTTGTGCGGCGCGAAGCGAACAATCACGAAGCTCGTCGACTACAAGGAGTTCTGCGGCGTGGGGCGGCCCGATACAGCGGCGCCCGGCATCCCCGGCATCAAGGAAATCAGCGTCGCTGACCTCAAAGGACTTCTCGACGCCAAGGCCGATTTTGATCTCATCGACGTGCGCGAGCCGTTCGAGCATGAGATCGCCCGGATCCCCGGCGCGCGCCTCATGCCGCTCGGGACGCTCGAAAAACGCCTCTCGGAGCTTGAGCCCAAGCGCCGGATCGTGATCCACTGCAAGTCGGGGGGACGCTCGCGCAAGGCGTGCGAACTTCTCGCCTCGAAGGGGTTTTCCGACGTCACCAACGTCGCCGGCGGGATACTCCAGTGGTCGCAGGCGATTGACCCGTCGGTTCCGCGGTACTGAAGTAACGGGGGCGCTGCCGATGCCGAAATCCGACCACGCCCGAGCGGTCGATGGCATCCAGCACGCGCTGCGTCCCTTCCTGAGGGAGCATGGCTTTACCTCGCGCGGGCGTACGTTCAACCGGCGCACGGAGGACGGACTTACCCAGGTCGTGAATTTTCAGATGGGGAGGGCAGACTTTCGGAGCACAACCTCCACTTTCTTCCTCTGGCTTTTGGGTAGCATGCAGGGTCGCTTCACGATCAACCTGGGCGTCTATGTGCCTGAGGTCGCGAGATATCACGGCACGGGTGAAATCGATTCCTGGATCCAGGAATCCCACTGTTGCGTGCGCGCGCGACTCAGCGAGGTTTCCGGCGGAAAGCAGGATATTTGGTGGAAGGCTCGCGCGGATGAGGCCGTTCTCCATGAGGTCCGCCACCGGCTCGAGCGGGACGGCCTGCCGTTCCTCGCGCGCTACGCGACGCGCGACAGGATCTTGGCCGAGTTGCGTGATCGATCGGAAAGATTTTGTGCAGCAAGCAGCCCCCCGCGGATCGTGATGGCCATCCTCTTGGCGGAACGCGGCCAGAAGGACCAAGCCCGCGAACTGCTGGCCCGGCAGGCCTTGGAAGCCCGCAATCCGCGGCATCGCGACTATGTGCGGAGGCTGGCCATGGAACTGGGGATCGGAAGCCTGGACGGCTGATCATTGTAGTGGTTGGTCGTGAAGACATTTTTGAACGTGTTGCTGGCGCGGCTTTTCTCGCGGGCCCCGGTGTTTCTAGCGGCGCGCCCGGCCGGCCGGATGAGGCCTTTTTGGATCGAATCCGATCCGCGTCTTGCGAGGGGATTCCACCGGAGTCATCAGCTCTCGGATGGCGTCGAAGGCAATCCTGAATTGCGCGTCGTATTTCTGTTCGAGCGCGTCGAGCTTGTGTGCCAGGTCCGCGTGCGTGGCGAGCATCTGCTTCAGCCTGACAAACGCCCGCATGATCTCGATGTTGACCTGGACGGCGCGTCGGCTTCGCAGAATGCTCGACAGCATCGCCACACCCTGTTCCGTGAAAGCGAAGGGGAGGTATTTCACGTTCCCGCCGCGGTTCAAGGTCACAATTTGTGACCTTGAACGGACCGCCATTTCTGTCGCTTTGCGGGTCAACTGAAACATGAAATCCTCCGGAAAGCGCTCCAGGTTGCGTCTGACCGCTTGGAGAAGAACCTTTGCTTTTATGCCGTAGAGGCGGGCTAGATCCCCGCTCAACATCACCTTGTGACCGCGCAGGAGGAGGATTTTCTGCTCGATGCGCTCAGCTGGCAGGGGCAGGGGAGTGTTGCTCATTCCGAGAACATTATGTCGATTGGAATAGGGGTATCAAACAAAAGTTTGTATATTGAGAGATCTCCTCTGGCGCGGCTTTTTCTATAGGGCCCAACTGTTTTCAGTGGCGCGTCCGCCCGACGGGCACTTGAGGTTCCAAATTGGCACCTCAAGTTTTCGAATTCTTCCCAGCCTTGACAGGCCAGACTCGTTGGCTAATGTGAGCGTCGCGAGGTCAACCGCAATGTTGAGGTCCTTTACCTGTTGGTGACCTGCCCCCATTCTTTGGTCCAGTGAAATGCTAGTTCAGCTCCGGGTTGCTCCTCCCACCCTGCCCGCCTAGGCGGGCAGCCGCGGCCGCCTCCG
>SBBH01000259.1 GCA_005239795.1 Planctomycetales bacterium | reverse complement strand
TGCCCATGGAGTCCCTCCATTTCCATGGGCTTCATCGGCAACCACTTGGCAATGCAAAAGCTACGAAAGCCGGTCATGAGTTATCTTGGTGGCAATAACCCTAACCCACATCTTTTGACAACGGCTGAAACGACATTTTGTATACGGCCAAAACGACAGGGACCCACTCTCGCATGAAGATCCTTTTCAATGCCGACGCATCATGCGCCGGGAGCGCCCGAGGAAGGCTCGAATCTCGGGGATGATCCCCAGGAACTCGTCCTCGCGCGTGTAGAAGTGGGCCGAGACGCGCAGGCCACAGCGGGGGCGATAGTCGGTCTGGATGCCGCGCCTCAAGAATTCCTGTTCGGCGCGGTCCGCGCCGGAAAAATCGATGCAGACGAGGCCCGTCCGGGCGTTCGCGTGGCGCGGGCTGTTGACCAAGAACCCTTCCGCGAGGGCCATGTCGACCAACTGCTGCGTCAGCCTCTCTGATTTGGCGCGGATCCGGTCGACTCCCACCTTGGCCACAATCTCGATCCCGGCGCGCGCGGCGTGCATCCCGGCGATGTTGGGGGTGCCCGTCGCGAAGCGCATCGCCGTGTCGGCGTATTCCATGCGCATGTCGAAATCGAAGGGGCGCTTGTGCGCGATCCAGCCGGTGACGCGGGGGGTCATCTTCGGCAGGAGGTCCTTCCGGACGTACAAAAAGGCGGCTCCCGGGCCCCCGCAGAGCCATTTGTGGGAACCGCCCAGGAGGAAATCCACGCCCCAGACCCGGACATCGATCGGGACACATCCGATGGTCTGGTAGGCGTCAACGACGGTGTAGATCCCCTTGGCCCGGGCGGCCTTCGCGATCGCGCCGACATCCTGCAGGTAGCCGGAGCGAAAGATACCGTGGTCGAGGACGACGGCGAGCGTGTCCTCGTCCAACGCCTCGATCATCTTCTCGGTCGGGATCTGAATACCGTCGGGGCTCATCACGATCTTAATCTCCATCCCGAGGTCGCGGTACATCAGCCAGTTGTAGTGAATGGAGGGAAAGTTGAGGTCGGTGTAGACCACCTTGCGCCGCCCTTTAAGCGTGAAGATCGCCGAGATCACCGCGGCCATCAGGGTCGAGGTGTTCTGGTGCATGACGACGGTGCCCGGCGGGGCGTTCATGAGCGATCCGATGAGGTCGGCCGTCTCGCGCAGCCTCGGGAACCAGGCGTCGTAGGCCATTACCCCCTCGCGCGCCCAGTCGTCGGCGTATTGCGCCAGGCGCGCGTGAACCCCGCGCGGCATCGCCCCCATGGAATGGCTCACGAGGTAGGTCGTGCGCGACAGGATCGGGAATTCCCGGCGCCATTTGAGAAGCTCCGCTTCGGTCTTCTGAGTGCTGAGTGCTGAGTCCTGAGTGCTGAGTGCTGAGGACGCGCCGAATTTTCCGCGGCGCCCTGTCGTCATGGGCGCGTCAACTGCGTCTGAGCTTCCCACAAGAGGGGGAAGAACACCTTAGCGAGGGTGGTCTTGAGATAAGCGACGCCCCCCGCCTGGCCCAGGGGATCGTACCCGGCCCCCACCAGCGCCTTGGCGCCGGTGCGGCCGGTCCCCGCCTTCTCCCCGATCATGCGCATGGTCATCTGGACATGGCGCATCCGCCACTGCAGGAAGCCCTGGTCGTAGACGAACAGCGCCTCGGTGATGTCCCACAGAGGATGCCGGTCGGGGCGTTCCATGATCTGCACGGCAGTCTTCAGAATCTCGGCATCGCTTCCGACGCGAAGGCGATGTCGCTTGAGAAGGGCGACATAGGCGTCCCAGAGCGTTGGTTCCGCGAGGCGCCGCTTCAGGGCCCGCCGGCCCGAGGCCTCCAGGACCGTCAGATACCGTCGGTCCTTGCGGCCGGACAAAAACTCCATCTCGCGGAACTGGATGCTCTGGAAGCCGCTGGCGGGCTCAAGCTTTGCGCGGAACTCCAAGAAATCGTAGGGGTGCATCGTTTCGATCACCTCGAAGGCCGGTGTCGCTGTGCGCAAGATCGTCGTCACACGCCGGAGAGCATGGACCGCTGCGGAAAGCCGATCGGCATCGATCGCCGCGCGGGCCTTCTCTAACTCGAAAATGGAAAGCCTGAACCAGATCTCGAACGCCTGATGGACGCAGATGAAAAGCATCTCGTCGCGCGCCTTCGTGCGCGGCTCCTGAAGCGACAGGAGATGAGGGATCTTGAGGTACGTGCTGTAGGTAACCAGCCTTGATCGCTTCATAACCCTCTCGATTGAAAAGAAGTCGCCGGTCCCCGGTCCCTGGTGGTTCGACTCACTCGATTTTTCGGGTGGTTTGGAATGCTCATGCGCGCCATCGCTTACCACCAGTGCTGAGCCAGACGATTTTGCGCACACGCAAAATCGTCTGTGTCGAAGCACTGGTCCCCGACGGCTTGATGGGGAGTTGGAGACTGGCAACTGGGGGCTGGGGGCTGAGGGCTCAAAGAATTTCTCCTCTCCTGAGCCGCGCGCGGTCCACTTTCCCCAGGTGCGTGCGGGGAAGGACGTCCAGGAAGACGACCTCGCGAGGGTATTTGTAGGGCTGGAGTTTTTCCCTCACGAACCCTTTCAAAACCTCGCCCAGCCCCTGGGGCTTCTCGCGCGCGACGACGTAGGCGTGGGGTTTCACCAAACCCGCCGCATCCTTGACCCCCACCACGGCGCACTCCTTGACGGCCGGGTGTTGGAGAAGGCAGTTTTCCACTTCGGCCGGAGAGAGCCACTTGCCGCCGACTTTGAGGAGCTCATCGCCGCGACCAGAGAAGGTGACATACCCCGCCTCGTCGCGGCTCACAAGGTCCCCCGTGACATACCACTCCCCGCGAAAGGCCGAACGGGTCTTTTCCCTCTGGCGCCAGTAGCCGATCGCGAGGGAATTCCCCCGCACCCAGAGCGTGCCCGTCTCGCCGGGAGGGACTTCGTTCCCCGACTCGTCGCAAACCTTGATCTCGAACCCCTCGACCACACGCCCCAGGGTCCCCGGCCGCACGTCCCCCAGGCGGTTCGTGATGAAAATGCCCCACATCTCGGCGGTTCCGAGTCCATCCAGGAGTTCGACGCCAAAAGCCTTTTTCCATCGTTGATAGAGCTCTACAGGAAGCGCCTCGCTCGCGGAGGTTGACAGCCGCAGGCAGGAGAGATCCTGCTCGGAAGCTTTCGGATGGCTCACCATCTGATTCACCATCGTCGGGACGTTCACAAGAATCGTCGGGCGGTGCGCCTTGATCTGCTCGAAGAGGACGTCGGCCGTGCAACGCTCGGGAAAAATTACCGAGGTCCCCCCGGCCCAAAAGGAGAAGAGCAGGTTCCATCCCGTCGCATACCCAAAATACAGCTTGGGGACCGAGATCACGATATCCTCCTCGCGATAGTCGACGATCCCCTTGGCGTAGCAGTCGGCGGTGTTGGCGAACGACGTATGGGTCTGCACGACGGCCTTGGGACGTCCCGTGGTGCCGCCCGAGAAAAGCCAGATCGCCGCGTCGTCCCGGTGCGAGGGATAGGTCTCGAGCCGGTCGCTCGCGCGCAGAGCCTCGGCTGAGAACGACAACGTTCCTTCGGGAGCCTTCCCCACCACCAGGAGGTTCCGGAGGCGCTTGGCGCCGCGGGCCGCCTCGGCAAAGGCGCCGTGCGTTTCGACATGGACGATGGCGAGGGACGCCCCCGTGTAGTCGTAGAAATAGGCGATCTCATCGGGCTTCAACTGGGGATTCACCATCACGACGACGGCGCCGATTTTCAAAATCCCGAAGAACGCCCCCACCCATTCGGGGATGTCGGGAAGGGCGATGATGACGCGCTCCTCGGGCCGCACCCCGAGGCCCGCCAGGACATTCCCGAACCGGTTGGCCAGGGCCTGGACCTCGCGGTAGGAAAGCTTGCGCCGGCCGCAGACAAGAGCCGTCTTGTTCCCCTTACCCTCGCGCACGCGCGCGTCCAGGAAGTAATCGGCGATGTTGAACTGCTCCGGCAGCTCGAAGGACATGAAGCCGGGATTTTAAAAACGAACAGGGCGGCAGGCCAGAGAGATCAGCGGGTGGACTGCTGCAGGCCGGGCTTTCGAGGTCCCTCGGCCGCCAACGCGCGGCAGCGGATGGCGCGCGCGAGGTCGTCATTCTGCGCGCGCAGAATCCGAACGAGAAGAGGCAACGATCCATTGAGATCCCCGAGGAGCTTTTCCGACCGCGCGAGAACTTCCGGCTCCATGAGGTGATCGGGAAAGAGGTGCGCGCAGAAGCTCCTGGCGAACTCAGTTTCCCTTTTTCGAAAGATGCCCGGTATTTCGCGGAAGAACCTCTCGGCATACGGGGCCAAGATCTCCTTTTGGTGAGACCAGAGAAAGCCAGACATCGCGGCGGAGGTCAGATGCAAGGAGCCGTACCCCCGGCCCAGGAATTTTCGCCATGCCTCCCGCTTGACGCGGGGATCGGGCGCCGAGATCTTGGCCCGGAGCGCCTCGCGCGCGCCCCGATCGGATCGATCGCGTTTCTCCTGGGCCGCGAGCCGCTTGCGAGCGCCCGGCAGGGCGAACGCCATGCACTTCGCGGCGATCCCCCAGCGCATTTCCTGGTCGACCGCCAGACCCCGCACAGGGAGCCTGCCGTCGGCGAACCTCGCCAGGGTCTCGACGTCCTCCGGCGTGGCGGCCGATTGGATCCAAACCCTGGCCCAGATCCTCTGAAGGTCGCCCCGGGGGGCCTTTTCGAGGCTCCGACGGGAAAACTCGAAGAAGACATGGGACTCGGCTTGGCGCGCGGAATCGGGGACGAACCGGGCCAGCGCCTCCGTCGCCCTGGCCAGGGTCGACTGGATCAGCTCCTTGTCGCCTTCCCAGGGGAGCTTCGCGCGCACGAGCGCCAGATAGTCCGTGGAGCAAAGCTCGGCATCGCGGGTCATGTTCCAAAGCGACTGCCATAGGAGCTGGCGCAAAAGAGGGTCTTCGATTTTCTCTAGGTGCTCCTGAACGCATCGGAGGGACGCCGGATCGAGCGCCACTTTCGCATAGGCGTGATCGTTGTGGTTCGGAAAAACAAAGGCGGGAACAGGCCGGGGACGAGGGAAGCGGATGACCGCCTGCGCACGGTCGATCTGCGCGCGGACCGACTCCACCCAAAGCTTCCCTCTCTCTTCCCTTCCCACGGCGATTTCAAGATGGTGCGGCCGGAGCGTCGGGTGTCGGATGTTGGCCGATTGGGCCAGCTGGATTTCCATCAATCGCTTCTTCCGGATCGTGCAGGCCGCACGGATCGTGTTGAGCGAGGAGGTCTCAAGCCACAGCTTGGCCCACCGATGGAGGTCCCGCCCAGACCCTCTCTCGAGGCTGTCCAAGAATTGCGTCAAGGTGGCGTTCCCGAAGGCGTAGGCTTTGAAATAATGACGCATCCCGCCCCGAAACCTCTTCATGCCGATCGTGGCGACGAGCTGTTTCAGGACCGAGGCCCCCTTGCCGTAGGTGATCCCGTCGAAATTGAGAAGCGTCTGGTCGGTGTCGGGGACCGCTCCCGCGATCGGGTGGGTCGTCACCAGCTGATCCTCCCGATAGGCCCAGTTCTTAATGTCGGAATTAAAGACGAGCCAGGCGTTCTTGAATCGCGTCGCCTCGGCCGTGCACAAGGTGGCCATGTAGCTGGCGAAGCTCTCGTTGAGCCAGAGGTCGTTCCACCATGTCATGGTGACAAGGTCCCCGAACCACATGTGGGCCATTTCGTGGAGGATCGTCTCGGCCCGGCCCAGCCTTTGGAGCTCGGTCGGGGGGTCGCGAAAGACCATATGTTCCGAGTGCGTGACGGCCCCCACGTTCTCCATGGCGCCGGCGTTGAATTCGGGGACGAAGACCTGGTCGTACTTACCGAAAGGGTAGGGGAAATCGAAAAACCTTGTGTAGAAATCGAACCCCCGTTGGGTGACCGTGAAAAGCTCCTCCGGGTCGACATGCCGGGCGAGCGACTTTCGGCAGTAAAAGCCGAGCGGGATCTTCTTGTACTGGCTCCGAAATTCACGATAGGGGCCGACGATGAGCGCCGCCAAGTAGGTGCTGAACGGCTTCGTGGTTTCGAACGTATGGCGTTTGAACCCCTTGGCGGTCGGTTCCGATTTGGCGCGCCGGCTATTGGCGATCACGACCCAATCGGAGGGAGCGGTGACCGAAACGTCATAGGTCGCCTTGAGATCCGGCTGATCGAAGCAGGGGAAAAGACGGTGCGCCCCGAACGGCTCAAAATTGGTGTAGAGATATTCCTCGCCGTCCTGAGGATCTTTGAAGTGATGGAAGCCGACCCCTTCGTGGTCGTATTCATTCTCGTACTCGATCCGGACGGAATTTTCGGGCTTCAAAAGCTTCCTGGGAAGCGCGAGGCGGTTCTCCTTCCAGATCGGCTTGACCGATTTCCCGTTGACCTCGAACCGCTGGATCGATCGGCCTCGAAAATCCAAGAAGGTGTCCGTCCTCCCTTTGCAAGAAAAGGAAATCCAAACGACCCCCCGATAGCAGGTTCCCCTTTTTTTGAGATCCAGAGAAATTCCGTAGCTGATTTTGCATATTTGAGCTGCGCGCGCTTGCGCCTCTTTTTGCGTCAGGAGATCCCTCTCGGACGTCTTTTTCACAAGCGGCACTGTAAAAAGCGTCGAGAGCGCCGTCAATTCACGCTCAAATCCCAAGCGGGCGCGGTGAGCCTGCGTTTCCCGTCGCCGGTCAAGGCCACGCCCGGCTCCCCCAGCCCCTCCCGGTCCCACAATTTGCAGGTGACGACCTTGTGCTTCTGGTCGAGCCCCTCGCAGTAGTTCGTGAAGGTGCACCGGCGGACCTCCCCGCCCCGCCCCAAGCGGATTTTGAGGAACCAGTCGGGGTCCGCCAGGGACTGGCGCGCTGCCGCGACGATATCTGCCTCCCCGCGCGCGAGGATCGACTCGGCCTGCTCGAAATTCTGGATCCCCCCCGAGACGACGACCGGCGTTTGGCATCCCGCCTCTCGGATCGCCCAGCGGATGCGCCGGGCGGGCTCGACATTGCGCCCGAAAGGCCCTTTCTGATCGGAAATGTGCGCCGGCATGCACTCGTAGCCGGACGGCCCCGTGTAGGGATAGGCCGCCCAGCCGACATCAGGCTGTTTGGCGTCCTCGAACTTGCCGCCTCGAGAAAGAGACAGGTAGTCCATGCCGGCCTTGGCGAAGGCGACGCCGAAAAAGATCGCATCTTCGACGCGATTTCCTTGGGGGATGATTTCATCGGCAAGAAAACGACACCCGACGGCAAAACGATCGGAAACAGCCGCGCGGACTGCCCCGTAGACTTCAAGCGGAAGCCGCAGGCGGTTTTCGCGCGAGCCGCCGTAACCGTCGCCCCGCGTGTTCAAGGCCGACAGGAACGAGGCCATCGTATAGGCGTGGGCGTAATGCAGTTCCACGCCGTCGAAACCCGCTTTCTGGGCGCGCTCGGCCGCCGCCGTCTGGGTCAACTGCTCCTTCTGCGTTTGAAGGTCTGCCCGGAGGCGCGCGACCTCCTGGGTCAGCTGTTGAATTT
>SBBH01000202.1 GCA_005239795.1 Planctomycetales bacterium | reverse complement strand
GCGCTACCACGTCACGCGCCACTACATGCGGCAGTTCCCGTTCGACATGAAGGACAAGCGCGTCCATTTCGTAAACCACCACGTAGCGCATGCGCTCTCGAGTTTCTATTTCTCGGGATTCGAGAAGGCGAACGTGATTTCGCTCGACGCTTCCGGCGGGAACGAATCAGGAATCCTGGCCGTTGGCGACGGCGGCCATCTCGAGATCCTCCACACGATCGCCAACGACTCCTCCTGGGGCGTCCTCTACGGCCTGTTCACGGGGGTTCTGGGGTTCCGGCCGCATTCCGACGAGGGAAAAGTGATGGGCCTGGCGGCCTACGGGCGGGGAGATCCCGAGCGTTTTCCCTTCATCGACTGGTCGCGCGAGGTCCCCTGGATCGACCGCGAGGGGATGAAGCGATTCCTGGCGAAGCTCCGGCCGCGCGAGCCCTACGAACCCCTGACCCAGGAGCACAAGGATCTCGCCGCGACGCTACAGGCGGCCTTCGAGCGGGGCGTCCTCCAGATGGCCCGTTTCTTGAGAAAAAAAACGGGCCTGACGAGCTTCGCCATCGGCGGCGGATGTGCCCTGAACTGTTCCACGAACGGGCGGCTCCTTTATCAGGACGGCATCGAGCGGATCTTCGTCCAGCCGGCGGCGCATGACGCCTCGACGGCGCTGGGAGCGGCGGCCTGGGTCCACCACCAGAAGACCGGGGAACGCCCGCGGACGACTCTCTGCCACGCCTACTGGGGGCCGTCCTATGCCAGTGACGAGATCGGCGCATTCCTCAAGAAAGCGAAGCTCATGCACAAGGCCCGGCGCGCTGAAAATGTCTCGCGCGAGACGGCCCAGAGACTCTCAAACGGCCAGGTCGGCGGCTGGTTCCAAGGGCGCATGGAGGTGGGCCCGCGTGCCTTGGGGGGGCGCTCCATCCTCGCCGATCCGCGCACGCTCACCATGAAGGACACGGTCAATAACGAGGTCAAGGGGCGCGAGCCGTGGCGCCCGTTCGCACCGTCGTTTCTGGCGGAGGCATTCGCCCCCTATGTCGAGCGGCCGCATCCATCCCCTTTCATGATCCTCGCCTTCCGCGGCCAGGAGGGGTTCATCGAAAAAATTCCGGCGGCGGCCCATGTCGACAAGACGATCCGCGTGCAAACGGTGGAGCGCGACGCGAACCCTCCTTACTGGGAGATGCTGAGCGAATTTTCGCGCCTGACGAATATCCCCGCGGTTTTGAACACCAGCTTCAACGTGGCGGGTCAGCCGATCGTCTGCACGCCGTTCGATGCGGTCTCGACCTTTTTCGCCTCGGGGCTCGATTTTCTAGCGATCGGCGACTGGATCGTGGAAAAATAAACACCGCGGCTGACGCGCACACCCCCGGGCGGTACAATCGCGGGCCAGTGGTTGATCACAGTCGTTCTTGCGGGTAGTTTTTTCATCCGAAGTTGACCCCGCAAGAACGGCCTGGAAGGGCTGATTTTTCGGGGGACACCCGAAAAATAAACGGTGATCAACCACCAGGCCGGAAAAACGCCGGTGGGGGGCTTCCAAAAGAGGAGGGGATGATGCGCGTACTTTTGATTGCTCTCGTCTTGGCAGGGGGGACTTGGGGCGTCTACTGCCTGGTCTCTTCGCCGGAGTCCTCCTCGGAGACGGCCGAGGGAAGCTCTGCGGAAAGCCTCGCGGAAAAGCCGACGGGGGGCTCCTCCCTGGCGGCCAGCGCTGTCCCCCAGCGGCCCGCCGCCGATCCGGCGCAGATGGAGACACTTCTGAGCGATGGACGCAAGGCGCTGGAGGCTGATGAATCAAAGGGAATCACGATTCTTTCACAGGTCCTGGCAGGCGACCCGCGCGGCCCCTTGGGGCGCCAGGCCGCCGAGCTCATGCTTCCTGTGGCTGCCCGCCGGGGGGAGGCGCGCCGCGAGCTCACGATGCGCTGGCGTTTGAACCAGATGGACGCTTCGGCCTGGAAGCGCCTCGAGGAGCTCAATCTCCCTCTCTTTGCCTTTGACCGCATCGCAAAGGACCCCGAGACCTCGTTTTACTCGGTGATGCCGGGAGATTCTCTCGAAAAAATCGCCAAGCACCATGGGACGACGGTCTCCTTGATCCAGCGCTTGAACAATCGGCGCGAAGACGACGTCACGATCCATCCGGGGGACCGCCTGAGGATCCTTCCGGTCAAGGGGCGCGTCTCGGTCGAGGTCCGAAAATCGGAGTGTGTGGCCTATCTTCTCTACGACGGGCTCCTCGTACGCAAATACCGCATCGGGATCGGAACGGGGGACCTGACCCCGGAAGGGGAGTTCCACATCACGACGCGCCTTGAAAACCCCGATTGGTGGAAAGACGGCGAGATGGTGCCGCACGGGCATCCCGACAATATCCTGGGGACCCGATGGCTGGGGTTCGACAAACCTTACCAGAAATACGCGATCCACGGCACCACGATGCCGGAGACGATCGGCAAAAAAGCCTCCAACGGCTGCGTCCGGATGGAGAACAAGGACGCCGAGGAGATCTACGATTTCTGCGCCAACGGCACGGTCGTGACGATTGTGCCATAGAAGAAGTGCTGAGTGCTGAGTGCTGAG
>SBBH01000024.1 GCA_005239795.1 Planctomycetales bacterium | reverse complement strand
TTCACGGAGTCCCGCCGGACGCAGGAGTATTTGAAAGGCTTTCTGGAGGCCAACGGCTACGCCGGCCAGCTCGTCCTCTTTACGGGACTCGGGTATCTCGCCGCCGTCGGGACGGTCCAGGGGCTCCGGCTTCTGGGCGTCCCTTAGAACCGGTAGGTGAACCCAAGGGAAAGCCCGCCGGTCACCACGTCCACGTCGTCGGTCGGCAGGATCCGCCCCGGGGCCGCGTTCCCCTGGAGCGTGCCGTAGCGGCGCGTCTCGAGCCCCAGATTCATGTTCCAACGCTCCGCGACGCTGAAGGTGACTCCGAAACCGAACCCCAGGTAGACGTCGCCTCCGCCCTCGAGCGAGCGCTCCACGCCGCGCGCCGTATTCGCCTGCGTCACGCTGTGCTTGACGTCATCCAGATGCGAAAGCCCCAGGTCGAACTGCACGTAGAACCCCCATCCCTTGACATTTTCGGTGTGGACCCGAACGCCCGTGAAGAAGGCCATGGCGCGCAGCGCGTCGGCCTTGGCAGCGGTCGTCGCCGGGTCCCCGCCGTCTTCTCCCTCGAACCACCGTGTTGAACCCGAACCGGTGCGAGAGGTTCGGCGTGAGGGCGCGGCTTCCAAAGAGCTCGATCCCTCCGCCGGGGCTGAAGACATCGTCGGTCGTGAATCCCGCGGCATACCCCTCCTCGCTGAGGCTCGAGAAAAAAAGTCCGCCGCCCCACGCCCAATCCTCGGCCCGTGCGGTTGAGACGAATGCTGCCAATGCCGCTGCCGCCACGAACCCCGCGACTCTCCGCTTGGCCATGGGTCCCCCTTAATGGCCCTGGGTCAGGGCCGTGAACCCTTCCCGAAGCTTCTCTCGGGTCAATCGGTGACCGGGGGCGGTCCAGATCGTCTTTCCGCCGGCGCCGCGGGCGAGGGCGCCGTGGTCTTCCCCTGAGAGTTCGCGCGCGATCACGAGTTCGTTCTCCTCCCTGTAGGCGTCCAAGAACTTGACCTCAACCCCCGGAAATCCTTGCTGCAGTTCCTCCACGAGAGACCGCACCTCGTCGCAAAACACTCACCCCGGAATGAAGTAATAGAGGAAGGACGGCCGGGCGGCCGATGTCGAACGCCCCTCCAGCGGTTTTGGCGCAACAGAGGATGGATGGACCGGCAGGGATTCCGGAAGCTCCCGGAGGGGCCGGACCTCCGGGAGCGCCCCCCACAAC
This sequence comes from Planctomycetales bacterium, assembly GCA_005239795.1. Taxonomy (GTDB): domain Bacteria; phylum Planctomycetota; class SBBH01; order SBBH01; family SBBH01; genus SBBH01. The sequence continues at coordinate 5,050 of SBBH01000024.1, read as the reverse complement.
AGCAGGCCCACCGCGATCCCGACAGGAATGGCGCTCGCCGTCTTGAGATCCATACGGGGATTATGCCAAATGGGAAGGAATCAAGAAACGTCAACGCTTCGGGGGGGAGCCGCCGGGCGTCTCAAGCGACGTCGCCAACGCCCCCAGGATCTCTGCCAGCACTTCGTCCAGATTCTTCCATCCGAGGGCGGTGGCGTTCTGCCTAAAATTCCCCGAGGCGACGATCTCCTGTGAACCCGGGCGAGAAACCCAAAAGACAAAGCTCTCGAACGTGAACTGCGGATCGAACCCCCCCGTGAGATCCGCCTCGAAATCGAAGGCGAAAAGATACACTGCCGCCCCCTTTTTGGCCTGGGATTCGGAGACGATCACAAACCCCTTGGCCGCCAGGATCCTTTCGATCTTCTCTTTGATCTCGAGGTTATCTCTGGGATGAGTCTGGACCGCCAAGGGGGTGGACAACGAAAACCCCGACCCGGGCCGCGTGCTCACCGTATGCTTGGGCGAGGCGGTACAGCCGACGGTCAGCAACAAGAGAAGAAGCGTTCGCCACATGATGCGGCGATTCTATCAGCTCTTTTTTATCGAACCGGAGAAGGCGAATCTGCAGGAGGCGATTTAAAAAATTGAGAGGCTTCCCCGGTCTCAGCGCGGAACAACGCCCCCTGGGGGATTCGCATGCCCGTGTCCCTTCGGCCGGGTGATTTTCTGATAGACGAGAACATAATAAATCAAAAGGCACCAGATGACGGCCAAGACCGAGAATCCCAGCGCGATCCGCACTCCCTTGCGAAGCGGACGCCGCCGGCGCTCGCGCGTGCGAAAGCGCCCCGCGGGACCCTCTGTCGACGGATTCCCCCACCCACAAAGACATGTATCGACATTCCTAAAAGTCCGCTTCATCCGAGTGATCGGACTCTTTCATCGTGACACCTTTCTTGTCCGGGAACACCGTCCCTCTCGCTGGTCTAAAACCGGAGCGCGGCTATACTGGCGCGTCCCGCTTGATCCGGGCGATCGACTAGTTCAAGGAGTTCGATGCCGCTTTGGAGCGTTCTTCCCTTCGTCGGTTTGCTTCTCTCGATCGCGGTGCTTCCACTTGCAACACCGCATTGGTGGCACAAGAACCGGAACAAGGCCTTTGTCAGCGCGGCGTTCGGGCTGCCCGTCGCGGTGTATATCGTCTTCCAGGACCCCGCCGCGCTTGCTCACACGGGACTGGAATACGCCGCGTTTGCCTGCCTCTTGGGATCCCTCTTCACAATCTCGGGAGGCGTGTGCGTCAGCGGATCGCTGGCGGGAACGCCCCTGGCGAACACAGGCCTCCTCGCCCTGGGGGCGGTCCTTGCGAACCTCATCGGCACGACCGGGGCGGCGATGCTCCTCATCCGCCCCTTCCTTCGCGCCAATAGGAAGCGCAAATCGCGCGTCCATCTGGTCGTCTTCTTTATCTTCATTGTGGCCAACTGCGCTGGCTGCCTGACGCCGCTGGGGGATCCGCCGCTCTTTCTCGGGTTCCTGCGCGGGGTGCCGTTTGACTGGACGCTGGGACTCTGGCAACCTTGGCTCGCTGTGACGGGGGCGCTTCTTACTATTTTTAACCTGTACGACCAGAACCGCTTTCATCGCGAAAACCTCTCCTCGGCCCGAGACCTCAACAAGGTCGTAGAGCGCCACGCGCCGATCCGTGTCGAAGGGGGCTACAACGTCATATTGCTCCTGGGAGTCATCGGCACGGTCCTGGCCGGCGGCTTCTGGATCCACCCGCGCTATGGTGAGACGACGGCCCAGACGTTCCAGGCTCTCGTCCTGATCGGCTTGGCCGGGCTCTCGCTCTGGTGGACGCCCCGACCCTTGCGCGAGAAGAACGGGTTTTCCTGGCACCCCTTCATCGAAGTCTTAGTCCTTTTCGCCGGGATCTTCGCAGCGATGATCCCGGCACTTTATCTCCTGCGGACGCGAGGCGCCGAGATGGGAGTCTCCGAGCCGTGGCAGTATTTCTGGGCGACGGGGAGCCTGTCGGCGTTCCTCGACAACGCCCCGACCTACCTCGCGTTCCTCTCGATGGCCCAGCACTTCCCGGACGAGGTCGCCGGCACCACGCACGCGGTCCTGGCGGCCATCTCCTGCGGGGCCGTCTTCTTCGGCGCGATGACCTATATCGGCAACGGCCCCAACTTCATGGTGCGCTCGATCGCCGAGCAGGATGGGATCCGGATGCCCTCTTTCTTCGGATACATGGCGTGGTCGCTCTCTGCGCTCGTGCCTCTTTTTATAGCGGTGACGTTCGTCTTCTTCTGGAATTAACCGAAGTTCGCCAGGATGTGTCCAAATACTCCTTCCGCCCTTCGGACAACTTCGGAGAGGTCGTATCGCTGGGCCTGGGGCGCCACCAGTCGAGGCTGACCTTCCGCCTATAGACGCTCCCAGCGTCCTCGCGATCTGTGACGTATGCGCTGGCGAAACTCGTTTCCAGATACACGCGTGCTGGCACCACTTTTCCCACTCTACAAGTGAGATCCGAGATCTTCTGAGCAAGGCCGGATTCAGCGACATTCGACTGCGCGCTTCGCCATCCGGCGCTCCTGTTGCACGTTGCACGTGGAAAATTCCGGATGGCCGCAATAGGCCGACGTCCGCGCTGACTGGAAGCAGCCCAAACCCTCAAATCCCTCGGGAGCTGACCGCTCAGACCCGTGTTTTGGCACGGGCCATCCCGTTCGGAACGGTTTCGCGCCGCCGGATTTGCTTCGCCGTCCCATCGCCTGTAAAATTGAACTATGCTGAAGAAGGAGACGCTCTCCCTTGGCGGAAATCAAAACCCGGTTCGACTCAGAATGGGTTCTTCTCGAGGATCCCGAATCGACCGAGACACTTGAGGTCACCGGCGGCAAGGTCCTCTGTCACAGCAAGGATCGGGACGAGGTGTACCGCCAGGCCAGAGAATCGAAAGCCAAGCACATGGCGATCGTCTATACCGGACGCCTCCCGAAGGACGCCGTGGTCGTTCTGTGAAGTTTTCGTTCGATCCCACCCAGGGATTGATCGTCGTCCCGACACGCCTGACAGGCCCGGGCGGCGACGTGATCGTGCGGCTCGCGCTCGACACCGGCGCGACCGCAACGATGGTCAACTGGGATATCGTCGTCCTTCTGGGGTATGACCCAGCGGCCGTCGAGGATCGCATCCAGGTCACGACGGGAAGCGGCGTCGAGTTCGCTCCTCGCGTCAAGGTCGCCTCCATCGAGGCGATCGGACGAACACGAAAGGATCTGCCGATCCTCTGCCATACCCTCCCGCCGAGCGCCACGGTGGATGGGGTTTCTGGGATTGGACTTCTTTCGGAATTGTCGGCTGTTCATCGATCTAGCAGGTGGGACTGTCACGGTTGAATGATCGGATCTCAAGAAATGTGCATGCAGATGGAAGCCTCGATACGCACCGAAGCGGACGAATTGCTTTCCAGCGGATTGCGCGAGGCATTGACGTCGTACGGAGAGGTTCATTTGGCGGAATCTTGGTGGGGCCTTTATTCCTGATCTGCGTTCCGCTGCATTTTCCAGCGGGATCAGCAGACCGCTGGAATCTCCAGCACAATGCCACAAGGCTTTGAGAGTTGTGGAGCAGTTCTTGGGAGAGAGGAGAAAGGAGAACAGGAGACCGCAGGAGAGGGTGTGACTCTTGTCATTTCCGAGAGACTTCTACTTTCTCCTTTCTACCCTCTCCTTATACCCTCTCCTGCTCTATTTTTCGCGCTCGCGCCGGAGGCGCGATGCGCGAAAAATGCGCCCCCGCCTGGACTCGAACCAGGGACCGCCGGTTTAGAAAACCGGTGCTCTGTCCAACTGAGCTACAGGGGCACTAAGAGATTTCACTGTACCACGCCGGGGCGAAGAGGGTCGCGCCCTACATCCGCATCCAGAGCGTGACGGCGATGCCAAGGGCGGTCCCCGCGAAGATCGACCAGCTCAGAATCCCGGCGACGCGCTTGTAGCGGGCCAGCCCCTTCTTGACCACCCAGGCGTCGATCCTTTCGGACAACGAAAGCCGGCGAGCGGGAACGTTAAAAACCCCAATGCCGGGCGCGGTCAGATGCGCTCGGGAAGACTCGGAGGCTCTTCTTTGATCAATCACCACCTCCGCCTGCATGTGCATCTTGATGAGATCTTCGACTTCCAGCATGCTGGCGTCCGTCTCGACCTGGAACGCCTGCTGGACCTCCGGCATGTCTTTGGAAACCCAAGTCCCGGAATCCGAATCCGACGCCCCAAGCCCCTCCGACGCGGGAAGGGTCGCGGACGAAGGAGACGCAGCATCCATGGCAGCGAGCGCCTTCAGTTCCGCTTCGATCTCATCGCCCATCGGGGGACTGGAAGACGCCTGGGGCTCGGACGCGGGCAAACGGGCAAGCGCCTCCTCGGGTTCGACAGCAAACCCCCCTATCGGCAGGTCCACTTCCTCTTTTTTTTCTTCCGGGGGAGAGGCTTCAAGCGAAAAACTCGGAGGGGATTCTCGCAGGATGTCTGAGAGAACTTTGCGTTCCTGGGACGACAAGGCCTCCTCGAGAAGGCGCGGGCCTGCGGGAGGCGCCGCGGGAAGTTCAAATTCTGCGGCAGCCGGCCGCGCCTTTCCAGGCGCCGCCTCTTTCGTGCGCAAGGCCTCGCCGATCCGCTGGATTTCACTGGCAATCTCGCCGATCACTTCCTTTAAAACCTCATCCAAAAGCGCCGGGCCGGCATGGGGCGGCGCCGGAACATCAACTTGCAAGACCGGCAACCCTTTCGGCGCCACAAGGCTCGCGCCAGGGGCGGCGGCGCTTTCTTTTAAGATTTCCGAGAATGACAGGGACATGGCTTCCTCCTGCCTTTCTTATCGGACAACCGCGGCCCCGGATAAGAGGGTTGTTCCCCAATCGGCGGCCGCCTCTTCAACCGCGGCCGAGTCCAAACTCTGCATCCGGCGCCCGTATCCAACAAAGAGAGCCAGATCCGCGAGCTGATTGATCTTTCGGGGGATCCCCGCCGCCGCCGCGTGCAGGGCGTCCAGGGCC